>NZ_JADYXF010000027.1:0-71509 GCF_015864385.1 Pseudoalteromonas sp. SWXJZ94C | reverse complement strand
ACACAAGCGCGAAGTAAATTCGCACCTACAGATTTGGCATATGTGTTGGGTTTGATGTTTATTGTAGGTGAGGTTTTGCACCTCGCTTTTGCTTTTAAAATATTAAAGCCACGTCACACAAGCGCGAAGTAAATTCGCACCTACGGGTTTAGCGTATGTTGTTGGGCTTGATGTTTATTGTAGGTGAGGTTTTACACCTCGCTTTGTTTGCATTAAAGCTGCATAAAACTACGTTACACAAGCACGAAATAAATTCGCATATACGAGTTTTGCTATAAGGTGACTCTCAAAATTCAAAGCTAAAATGAGACCATTAAATTTAAGTTTAAAAAAGCCGATATTGTAAAACAATATCGGCTTTTTTTTGGTGATTTTTCTTTAATAAATACTTCGCCCTCGGTTATGCTGCCAGCAAAACCATAGCCAGGTTGAGTAGAAGGGTAGTCGTGTTTATCATCAGCAAAAGGTGCTTCAATCGCATTTTTAAGCGGCATTGATTTGTTGTTTTTTTAATCTTTGGGTTGTGGCTGCCGCTAAAAAGTTGAGATGATTCATCGTTTAGGTAACTCAATAAGTGAATTTCTATGTGTAACTTATAAAGTAGAGCACCTATTAGATTGTACTATCAGTTTGGAAATCTTTTATTACTGAGTGGTAGTGGGTATATGCCACTTTATTAAAAAGTACCTAACTTATTTTATGCTATCCGATTTTTTTTAAGTTCTGTAATGCAAACAAATAAAAGGCAACGTTTAGGTTTTATACCTAGAAATATCAACGCCAGTATTTTAGGACGCACTGGGGCTTATAAAAACCATTGGTATGAAAAGTAATTAGACATAACTAAAAGTTAATGTCACTGGTTCAACTAATTCGCTATCCTTACCTTCAATAGCACAAATATTACCTTGTATTTTTCACCGTTATAGAAATTTACATTGGCTGTAAAGTTTAATTAATTTAGATAAGTAAACTTGAATGAATTTATTTTTATTTAATAACTTAGCTAAAACTTTAATGAATCTAGGATATAAATAAACATTATGAATGAAGATAAGTTGACCCATTTAAAGGCGCTTGAAGCCGAATCGATTCATATAATGCGTGAAGTGGCTGCTGAGTTTGGTAACCCAGTAATGCTGTATTCTGTAGGTAAAGATTCTTCGGTGTTATTACATCTTGCAAGAAAAGCATTTTACCCAGGAAAAATCCCATTTCCATTAATGCATGTAGACACTACATGGAAATTTAAAGAAATGATTGCATTTCGCGATCAAGTAGCTGAAAAATATAACTTTGATTTAATCGTCCATAAAAATCCACGTGGTGTTGAAATGGGTATTAGCCCATTTGTTCATGGTAGTGCAAAGCATACCGATATAATGAAAACTGAAGGTTTAAAGCAAGCACTTGATATGCATGGTTTTGATGCTGCCTTTGGTGGTGCTCGCCGTGACGAAGAAAAATCGCGTGCTAAAGAACGTGTTTATTCGTTCCGTGATTCTAAGCATCGTTGGGATCCTAAAAACCAACGCCCTGAGTTATGGAATATTTATAATAGTAAAGTTGATAAAGGCGAAAGCATCCGTGTTTTCCCACTTAGTAACTGGACTGAGTTAGATATTTGGCAATATATTTATTTAGAAGGTATTGAGATCCCATCTTTATACTTTGCTAAAGAACGCCCTGTTGTTGAACGTGATGGCACATTGATCATGGTTGATGATGAGCGTATGGAAATTAAAGAAGGTGAAGAAGTTCAGCAAAAAATGGTGCGCTTTAGAACACTTGGTTGTTACCCATTAACGGGTGCAGTTGAGTCGGTGGCAACAACGTTACCTGAAATTATTCAAGAAATGTTGTTATGTACTACATCTGAACGCCAAGGCCGTGTAATTGATAATGATTCTGCAGGCTCTATGGAAAAGAAAAAAATGGAAGGTTACTTCTAAGCTATTGCAGATGACAGTTAGCCGTTAGCTAACTGAGTTAAATTTTTTACCAGTCATTTATTGCTGGATGTAGAAAGATTAAGGATTTTAAGATGTCTACAAATACGTCTCTAATTGCTTCTGATATTGAAGCTTATTTAAAAGTTCATGAAAACAAAGATATGCTACGCATTTTAACGTGCGGTAGTGTTGATGATGGTAAATCTACATTAATTGGTCGCTTACTTTACGATAGCAAAATGATTTTTGAAGATCAGATGGCTGCTATCGAAAAAGATTCAAAACGTTTTAATACTACCGATAATGACTTTGATTTAGCATTATTAGTTGATGGTTTACAGTCTGAGCGTGAGCAAGGTATTACCATTGATGTGGCTTACCGTTACTTTGCTACAGAGCAACGTAAATTTATTATTGCAGATACGCCAGGGCATGAGCAGTACACACGTAACATGGCAACAGGTGCCTCTACGTGTGACTTAGCGATTATTTTGATTGATGCTCGCCACGGTGTGCAAGTACAAACACGTCGTCATAGCTATATTTGTTCTCTGCTGGGAATTAAAAATGTAGTTATTGCTATTAATAAAATGGATGCGGTTGGTTACGAGCAATCTGTATATCAAGATATTAAGAAAGACTACCGCGAGTTTGCTAAAAAACTATCGTTTGATGATATTCGCTTTGTGCCAATTTCGGCGCTGCGCGGCGATAATGTTGTAAACGAAAGTGAAGCGATGACTTGGTACCCTGGTTCTACATTAATGAAGCTGCTTAATACGGTATCTATAGATCGTGCAACTAACGATGCATTTAGATTACAAGTTCAATATGTAAACCGCCCTAATTTAGATTTTCGTGGCTTTAGCGGCACAGTAGCTGCTGGCGATATTCGCGTTGGCGATACGGTTGCTTCATTACCTTCTGGTAAAGAAAGTAAGGTTAAGTCTATTGTAACGTTTGACGGCAACCTTGAAAAAGCAACTGCTGGCATGGCTATTACCTTAACGCTTGAAGATGAAATAGATATAAGTCGCGGCGATATGTTAGTTCGTCCTCATCAAAAGCCTTATTCAGCTAGTGGTTTTGAAGCTGATGTTGTGTGGATGACCGAAGAAGCATTAAAAGTTGACCGCGAGTACGAAATTAAAGTTGGCACTAAATCTGTTTACGGACACGTAGAGCAAGTTAATTATAAAGTAGATGTAAATACATTAGATAAACAAGATGCTACACAGCTAAACTTAAATGAAATTGGTAATTGTCAGTTTGCATTAACTGCACCAGTGCAGTTTGATGCTTACGATGTAAACCGAAATACAGGTTCATTTATTATTATTGACCGCTTTACTAACGTAACTGTTGGCGCGGGTATGATACGCAAACCATTAGAATCTAAAGCGAATAATGCTAAGAGTGAATACTCTGCATTTGAAGTTGAGTTTAATGCATTAGTACGTAAGCATTACCCTCATTGGGATGCAAAAGTAGTTCGCTAAACAACCTATGTTAAGCATGGCGGGCTTTTTAGCCCGCTTTTTTTTCCTCTATAAAGGATGGCTACTTTAATCATGCCATTAGATGCTTATTTAACGCTTTTTATTTTTGCACTAACAGTTTTAGGTTTAGTTGTTTTGCAAAGCCGGCCTGTTGCTGTTTTTGGTGGAACACTAATTGCTTTAATTGGTTGTGGTTTAGTTACTAAAACACAGTTTTTGACGAGTATTGCAAACCCTGGGCTTGTGACTTTAATTTTACTTGTTTTATGTTCTTTAGCACTGGAAAAAACCCGACTGTTAAGAGTTATTGCCTCTAAAATAATTGTAAGTAATTACCACTCTACATGGCTTAGGCTTTTTGGTGTTACGACACTGTTTTCATCAATTTTAAATAATACAGCCGTTGTGGCAACTTTATTATCTCCTATACGTAATAACCCTCATCATTTTTCGAGTAAATTATTATTACCTTTATCGTATGCCTCTATTTTAGGCGGCACTTTAACGCTAATAGGTACATCAACTAATTTAATTGTAAACTCAATGTATATTGAGGCTTCTGGGCGTTCATTATCGTTTTTCTCCTTTACTGCTATTGGTTCTATTTTGGTTATTACTTGCGGTATTGTTATGTACTTTTGTAGTGGAATGCTGCCAAGTATTGAGCAAAAAAAGGCGACGTCTGAAGGGTACTTTATTGACGCTAAAGTAAAAAATGACTCGGAGTTGGTGGGTAACTCTGTAGAGGCGAATGGTTTGCGTCATTTAGAGTCGTTGTTTTTAGTTGAAATAGTTAGGGAAGGTAGCTTAATTAGCCCTGTATCACCATCGGAGGTTATTCAACCTGCTGATAGACTGATATTTTGTGGTGAAATTACAAAGCTACTTCAACTGGGGCAGTTTTCTGGCTTAGAAATTTTTGCTGAAAAAAACGGTAGGCTAAATAGTAACTTAACAGAAGTTGTTGTTAGGCAAGAAAGTATTATTGTTGGCAAAACATTAAAATCCACTGGCTTTAGAGCGTTGTTTGATGCTGCGGTTGTTGCTATTAAGCGCGATGGCGATCAGGTTTCGGGGAAACTAGGAGAGGTGGTCATTCGCTCTGGTGACTTTTTAGTACTCGCTGTTGGTAGCGATTATAAAAGCAGAACCAATATAACTAAAAACTTTTTGACTCTTTCTGGTGTGGAGCCAGAATCAAGAATTAACGGTTGGCGCGCGTGGTTATCGATTGGTGGATTTATTTCTACAATAGTACTTGCGGCTTTAGGCGTGTTAGATTTACTCGAAGGACTAGTGTTATTACTAGGTGGTTTGTTGTTTACGCGAAGTTTAACCGCAAGTGAGTTAGTTAGGCGTTTTCCGGTTGATATTTGGTTGGTGGTATCGTCAGCTATTTTACTCTCTAATGCGTTAGTAAACTCTGGTGTGGTAGATACTTTAGGTGTGTTTATTAGCCAGTACAACGACCCAAGCTACGTATATACGGCATTAATACTTCTTTATATTGTGACTTGGTTAATGACTGAGTTTGTTACTAATAATGCTGCTGCCGCATTAATGTTTCCTATAGGGTATACAATAGCGCTTGGTTTTGGGGTTGATGTATTGCCATTTGTTATGACCGTTGCTTTTGCTGCGAGTGGTAGCTTTATTAGCCCTTATGGTTATCAAACTAATTTAATGGTGTTTAATGCGGGTAACTACTGCTTAAAAGACTTTGTTAAAGTTGGTTTGCCGGTAAGTGCTGTGTATGCGTTAGTTGTTTTAATATGCATACCAATATTTTTTCCATTTTAAATATAAATAGCTAGGTGCTTTTAAATAGTAAAAGGTAAAACCTAGAATCAAAATTGACGTGAGAACTATGAAACAAGATGAAAACATTGTATGGCATGATCAAACTGTGTCGCGAGATCAAAAACAAGCACATAAAGGTCATAAGCCGGTATTACTTTGGTACACAGGGCTAAGTGGTTCTGGTAAATCAACAATTGCGAATGCGGTTGAAGCGAAGTTATTTGAACTAGGCTGCCATACTTATTTGCTTGATGGCGATAACGTTAGAATGGGCTTAAACAAAGGGCTTACTTTTAGCGATGAAGACCGCGTTGAAAACATTCGCCGTATAAGCGAAGTGGCTAAATTGTTTGTTGAAGCTGGTTTAATTGTATCGACTGCGTTTATTTCACCATTTGCCGCAGACCGAGCTCAAGCTCGAGGCATAATGACTGACGGTGAATTTTTTGAGGTATTTATAGATACTCCAATAGAGGTGTGCGAAAGCCGCGA
Organism: Pseudoalteromonas sp. SWXJZ94C; assembly: GCF_015864385.1. Taxonomy (NCBI): domain Bacteria; kingdom Pseudomonadati; phylum Pseudomonadota; class Gammaproteobacteria; order Alteromonadales; family Pseudoalteromonadaceae; genus Pseudoalteromonas; species Pseudoalteromonas sp. SWXJZ94C. The sequence goes on along the minus strand of NZ_JADYXF010000027.1, from coordinate 65,766 downwards.
TCCAAAAGGGTTATACAAAAAAGCGCGCGCAGGTGAAATACCTAATTTTACAGGTATTAGCTCCGCATTCGACGTGCCACAAACCCCTGAAATACACGTAAAAACAGCTGAGCAAACAATAGAACAAAGTGTTGAACAAATTGTGGGTTACTTAAAAATCAACGGTATTATAAAGTAACCTCACGTTTAAATTGTTTTATAGGTGAGATTTTACACCTCGCTTTTTACTTTCAAAATATTAAACCAAGTTGCATGAGCGCGAAGTAAATTCGCACCTACAGGTTCGGTGTATGTTGTTCGGTTCGGTGTATGTTTTATTTGTAGGTGAGGTTTTACACCTCGCTTTTTTATATTAAATTTGCGTTAAAGCCAGGTTACATGAGTACGTGTAAAGTCGCACCTACAGGTTTGGTGTTTATTATTGGAGTTGGTATTTGGTGTTTGTTGTAGGTGAGGTTTTACACCTCGCTTTATTTTCTTTCGTTTAAATAAATACAATCCCAATAGGGATACAGGGCTACACTTTTTACTATATTTGCTCTAAGTGGGTTCGCAATGATATACCTTGCATTATTTATTAAATCCTCTTCATCTCGGATTAAATGATCGTAGTAATTTCGCTGCCATAGTTGCTTAATATTTGTATTATCGCGAATACTCTTAGAACACCTACCTTTAAAACTTTTCACCACTTCGCAAAGAGTCTGTTTTTCACCTAATTGTATAAGCCAATGTATATGATTTGGCATAATTACAAATGCTATTGTTTGCGCTGTTTTTTGTACTTCTATAGCCCTCATTTCTTTGGTAATCAGGCGATTTACAGCAAGTGAAACAAACTTATTCTCTCTTTTATGAGCTACTAATGTGATTGAGTAAAAGTGATTTTTTAAAGATACTCGACCCTTTCTTAATAAATCAGAATGTTTCATTTTATGTTCTATTATGTGTTTATTTAAATGTAGCAGAAGTAAAGTAAAAGTGAGAGCGCGAAGTGAAATCGCACCTACGGGGCGGAGTTTATTATTGGAGTTGGCGTTTATTGTAGGTGAGGTTTTATACCTCGCTTTTTATATTAAATACGCATAAAAGCCACGTTACACGAGCGCGATGTAAAATCGCACCTACGGGGTTGGTGTTTATTATTGGATCTGGTGTTTATTGTAGGTGAGGTTTTACACCTCGCTTTTTGCTTTTAAAATATTGAAACCACGTTATACGATTGATGTAAATTCGCACCTACAGGTTTGGCGTATGTTGTTAGGTTTGATGTTTATTGTAGGTGAGGTTTTACACCTCGCTTTTTGCTTTTAAAATATTGAAACCACGTTATACGATTGATGTAAATTAGCACCGACAAGTTTGGCGTATGTTGTTGGGGTTGATATTTTTGTAGGTGAGGTTTTATACCTCGCTTTGTTTGCATTAAAGCCATATTACACGAGCGCGAAATAAATTCGCACCTACAGGTTTAGCGTATGTGTAGGTGTAGTGGCATAGTAAAATTTTAGCTGCAATTCGTTCAGCTTATATCTATCTCATTACTGATAACTTAAACCTATAGCAAATTAATTATAAGCATTAAGGATAAACATGAAAGCTGTAATACCAGTAGCGGGCCTAGGAACAAGAATGCTCCCAATGACTAAAGCAATTCCTAAAGAGATGTTGCCAATAGTTGATAAACCCTTAATTCAATATATTGTAAATGAGTGTGTTGCAGCCGGTGTTAAAGATATTGTGCTAGTAACGCATAGTTCTAAAAATGCTATTGAGAACCATTTTGATACAAGTTTTGAGCTTGAAGCGACCCTTGAAAAACGTGTTAAGCGCGTATTACTTGAAGAAGTTCGTTCAATTTGTCCTCCAGACGTAACAATAATGAGCGTTCGCCAAGGTGAAGCTAAAGGTTTAGGGCATGCAATTTTATGTGCAAAACCAATTGTTGGAGACGACGATTTTGTAGTTTTACTACCTGATGTAATTCTTGATGCGTATACGGCTGATCAAAAAACAGAAAACTTAGCGGCGATGATCAAGCGTTTTAAAGAAACACAAGCAAGCCAAATTATGCTTGAGCCTGTAGCCCAAGAAGATGTAAGTAAATACGGTATTGCCGATATTAATGGCGTACAACTTAACGAGGGTGAAAGTGCAGCTATTAAAGCTATGGTTGAAAAGCCAGCTACTGAGCTAGCTCCATCTAACTTAGCTGTTGTTGGTCGTTATGTATTAAGTAAAAATATTTGGCCATTACTAGCTAAAACCCCAGTGGGTGCAGGCGACGAAATTCAGCTAACAGACGCTATTGATGCGCTAATGGCAAAAGAAACAGTAGAAGCGTTTCATATGAGCGGACGTTCGCACGACTGTGGTGACAAGCTTGGTTATTTAAAAGCAATTGTTGAATACAGTATGCGCGATGAAAAGTTAGGAAAAGATTTTTCTAGCTTTATGAGCCAGCTTACGAAGTAAAAATACAGTGAGTTAAAAGTGCATAGTTAACTATGCTCATTTTATAAAAGCGCGGTTTGTACCGCGCTTTTTTTGTATTTAAGCTCATCAAAGTCACGTTACACGAGCGCGAAGTAAATTCGCACCTACGGGTTTGGTGTATGTTGTTCGGTTCGGTGTATGTTTTATTTGTAGGTGAGGTTTTATACCTCGCTTTTCAACATTGAACCCACGCAATATAAGACATGAGCGCGAAGTAAATTCGCACCTACGGGGTTGGTGTATGTTGTTCGGTTCGATGTTTATTGTAGGTAAGGTTTTATACCTCGCTTTGGTTTTAATGTAGGTGAGGTTTTACACCTCGCTTTTTAAAATTCAATCCACGCAATATAAGACATGAGCGCGAAGTAAATTCGCACCTACGGGGTTGGTGTATGTTGTTCGGTTTGGCGTGTGTTTTATTTGTAGGTGAGGTTTTACACCTCGCTTTGTTCACTGCATTAAAGCCACATTACAAGAGCGCGAAGTAAATTCGCACCTACAGGTTTGGTGTATGTTGTTCGGTTTGATATTTATTGTAGGTGAGGTTTTACACCTCGCTTTGTTTGCATTAAAACCAAGCTACACGAGCGCGATGTAAATTCGCACCTACGAGTTTGGTGTATGTTGTTCGGTTCGGTGTATGTTTTATTTGTAGGTGAGGTTTTACACCTCGCTTTTAAACATTGAAGCCATACGACAATAGCCATGAGCGCGAAGTAAATTCGCACCTACAGGTTTGGCGTATATTGTTGTATTTGATGTTTATTGTAGGTGAGGTTTTACACTACAGGTTTGGTGTATGTTATTGGGTTCGATGTTTTTGTAGGTGAGGTTTTACACCTCGCTTTTTGCTTTTAAAATATTAAAGCCAAGCTACATGATTGATGTAAATTCGCACCTACGGGTTTGGCGTATGTTGCTGGTTTTATGTTTATTGTAGGTGAGGTTTTACACCTCGCTTTATCTTTGCTCGTAACCATACAGTGGAAGTTGTATGCTGTAGCTTCACTTTTTATTATTCAATGCTATTAAGGATTTATCATGATTGAACAAGGTCAAACACTACCCGCTGTAACGCTTTCGCAATTAACAGATGACGGTATGCAAACACTGACTAATAATGAGTTGTTTGCAGGTAAAAAAGTTGTGTTATTCGCAGTGCCAGGCGCGTTTACGCCAACCTGTTCAAATGCGCATTTACCTGAATTTATTACACTTGCTGATAAAATTAAAGCAAAAGGTGTTGATGCAATTTACTGTGTATCCGTAAACGATGCGTTTGTAATGAAGGCATGGGGTGACTCTCAAAATGCGCAAGAAATTTCAATGCTTGCCGATGGCGACGCTAGTTTTGCTAAAGCATTAGGGCTTGATAAAGATACAGCAGGCTTTGGTGGCATTCGTTCTGCTCGTTACGCAATGATCATCGAAAACGATGTAGTAACGGGTTTATTTGTAGAGCAAGACAAAGAGTTTGTCGTTAGCCGAGCAGAAGCTGTTTTAGAAAAGCTATAAAGTTAAAATTTAAAGCTAAAATGTAGAACACTAGCTATTTAAGTTTAAAAAAGCCGATATTGTAAAACAATATCGGCTTTTTGTTTTTAGTAACGTTTTATTCTTTAATGAATGTTTCGCCTTCTGTCATCCATTTTGCAGCGGGCTTACCTTTTAGGTAATGATCAAAGTACTGCATCATACGGATTGAAAAATCGACCTGGTTAGGGAATTTTTTTAAGTGATGTGGCTCACCTGCATATTGTAAAAACGTGGCGTCCTTTCCTGCACGACGTAGTGCTAAGTAATACTGCACACTTTCATGCCAAGGCACTGCGTCATCTTTATCGCCAGACATGATTAAAATAGGTGTATTAACTTTATCTGCAAAAAATACCGGTGAGTTTTCTATATAAAGCTCTGGGGCTTCAAATAAGTTTTTACCAATACGGCTTTGCCCCATTTCGTACTGAAATTGACGCGCAAGCCCCGATTTTAATCGAATGCCGCTATAAGCACTGGTCATGTTAGATACCGGCGCACCCGATACAACGGCTTTAAACATATCTGTTTGCGTGATCATAAACGCACTTTGATAACCCGCCCATGAGTGACCTTGCAAGCCAATTTTATTTTTATCAGCTATGCCTAAATCAATTAGCTTTTGAGTGGCGTTAATCATTGTTTGCGTTGACGATTTACCAGGGTGACCTATCTCAAAACGAATATCAGGTAAAAATACCGCATAACCATTTGAGGTAAACATAGGAAAGTTAGGGCGATGATTTAATTCCATTTTTGGAAAGTCATACATGCGCTGGCTCATATAACGATAAAAATACACAACAACCGGTACTTTATCGCCTTTTTTATAGCCCGCTGGTTTTATTAGTACGCCCTGTAAGTCTTCGCCATCAAAGCCTTTATAGCTTATTAGCTCTGGCTTTTCGCCCCATGCAAAATTATTGATTTGTGGGTTTAGCGTCGTCACTTGTTTTGGTGAACTAAAACTAAAATCTGTTTGGTAGTAATCCGGAAATTGGCTATAAGTTTGTGAGTTAAACACGTACTTATCAGCTGTTTTTGCTTTTTTAACTACATCAAAGCGCTTATTACCGCTAAGTACTTTAGTCACTGTGCTAGTTGTTAAGCTGAGCTTTGCAACTTCGCTTTGTTTAGTTTGTAAGTTAATAGCAGAGACAAGTAATGTGTCGTCTTTTTTAAAGCCCACTTGGGCCTTATCAAGTTTAATAACACGGTACTGCGTATTACTTTGTTTGCCATTAGTTAAGCGCTTAGCTTGCTGCGTTTTTACATCAAACGCCCAAATATCGTATTTACTGTAGGCTAGTACTTGGCTGCTATCGGTTATCCAACCTGCAAAACCATAGCCTGGTTGGGTAGACGGGTAGTCGTGCTTATCATCAGCAAAGGTTGCTTTAATTGCTTTGGTAAGCGGTGTTACTTTGTTATTTTTTAAATCTTTTAGTTGTATTTGGCTGTCGCTAAAATAAGCTGCAAATTCACCATTAGGTGCAAGGCTCGGTCTAAACGGATAGTCATTAATAATAGGTGTTTGTTTACCGGTATTTATATTTACTGCAAAGTAATCAGCAAAAAAACCGCCATACATTATTTTTTCTAAGTAAGGGATATTTGATGAGCCAAGTAAAGACACATTTCGCTCAGGATTTAGTGCAACCTCTGGCATGTTTGGTGTACTAAGTTGCGCAACTTTTTTCGAGTTAACATGATACACCGCGCTGTAATGGCGGTTTTTATTAACTTCGTTCCATTGTTGTTCTTCACGTGGCTTTATTTGTGCATCGTTGTTGTGCCACACATCTAAACCTTTATGTTCGCGTATGGTGTCAAAGTCATATAGTGAGGCTTCGTCGGTATATTTTTTTGCTTTTACTTTAGCGGCAAGTTTTGGATGATTTTCAAAATATAAGCGCTCGCCATCTTCAGACCATTCAAGAGATGCCGTTTTACCTATTACCCAGTCTTTATTTGGCGACTCTATGGTAGATAGTTGCTCGTTTTCCCAAAGTTGCAACGAGTAGTTACGGCGTCGCATGTCGTCATTAACATAGTTCCCCAGCGTAAATACGACACTTTCGTTTGTCGGATGCCATACAATTTTGCTTGCTACAACGCCTGGCTCATCGATAAGTACACTATTTTTAAAGTCATTTAAGCTCACAAGTACAATTTGATTATTATTGCCATCAGTATAAGTTTGACTAACGAGTAATTGGTCGTTGCTTGCACTTATGCCGTAGCTAAATACATTTTCTATTGTATGGCTGCGTTTATCGACTAAATTTACGATAATGAGCGAGTAGGCTTTGTCTTTTTTATCAGGTGTTATGGCGTTATCATTTTTACTATTATTTTTAGTATCGCCTTTATCTTCTGTTTCTGTATCGCTATCTTCGTCGGCTTTTTTATTTAGGCGATAGGCAAGCCATATTCCGTCATCTGATAATTTATAATCTTTTACATCAACAAAACTTTGTTGTTCACCTGATTGGGTATTAACGAGCACTAAATTATTTTTGAGTGTGTCTTTTTTTTCGGTTGTTTCTTTTTCGAGTAAGGTAGGTACTTGCGTAAAGGCAACCCAGTTTGCTGCTTTATTAATATGTGGCTTGGTGCCGCGCTCAACTTCGCTAATTAGGGAGTTGCTACTTAATGAATAAACTTGCCCAGTTGCGTTACCACGATAAGGCGTTGCACTGAGCGATAAAATTTTTCCATCATCAGATAGTTCTGTATTTTTAGCTGATTTAAAACTAAACACATCTTTAAATTGTAATGCTTCTTTTGCATAGGCTGTAGTGCTAGCTAAGCTAACAATAAGCGCGGAGCTTAATAGGGTGAGCTTTGTTTTCATTATTGGTTCTCGTTTTTTAACATTAATTTATTGTAACGAGTTTTGTTTATATTTCGACTAGATCAGATAAGTAGCAGGCAGGGGCGATAAGTAACGTGCAGAGACAACAAAACGACCATAAGGTCGTTTTGTTAATATGGTTAACTCATAAACTTGGTCAGCTATTTACAAAAACTATAGCCAAATTTTTTGTAATTCTGGCCATTGCTTTTCAAACTGTACACTTGGCTTTGCTTTAAAGTCGCTACGTACAAATTGATTCATTTTACCCTCAACATAGGCGAGTAAAAAGTTGGCAAGGGTAAGCTCGTCACTTTGAAAGTTTTTACCTTCACGTAGTTTTCGTTCACGAAGTACTTGTTTAAATTGGGTTTCTAACTTTTCAAATAAACCTTGTACACGCTCACGTAAACGACCTTGCTCACCTTGCAATGCATCGCCTGTTAAAATGCGTGTAATGCCTGGGTTTTTTTCAGCAAACGTTAAAAGGAGTAATAAAATATTATAAACTCGTGTTTGACTTTCTTTTTCGTTTTCTAAAATAAGATTAATGCGTGATAAAAGGGTATCTTCAATAAACTCAATTAAGCCTTCAAACATACGTGCTTTACTAGGAAAGTGACGGTATAGCGCTGCCTCAGATACACCTACTTCAGCAGCTAATTTAGCTGTAGTAATACGCTGCCCAGGGCTTGTTTCTAACATTTGTGCGAGTGCTTGCAGTATTTGCTCTTTGCGATTACTTTTTTTTGTCGCAGGCATGAACATTCCTTTCTATTAGTTTTTTTATTAGTTATTTCTTAGTGGCACAGTTAAGAGCTCTAGTCATTTTTTGTTCAAATGAATGGCGTATGTTAATGTTTTATTCAGTTTGTTTCCAGCCTTTTATAGATGTTTAGCCAGTTGTTGGATCACCTTTAGGGCAATTTCTGTTTTACTGCTTACTGTTAATTCTAGCTGCTCATTATGCCAATAAAGCGTTAGTGCATTTTGATCTGAATTAAATCCTAACCCGCTTTGCGATACATCGTTAGCGCAAATCATATCGAGGTTTTTGTTTTTAAGTTTACTTTTAGCGTAGCTTTCTACATTTTGTGTTTCGGCTGCAAACCCAACTGTATAAGGGCGGTTTTTCTCAAGATTAGCAATTGCTGCAATTACATCAGGGTTTTTAGTTAAGGTAAGTGTTAGTTCGTCGCCTTGTTTTTTCATTTTTTGAGTTGCAATAGTTGCAGCGCGGTAATCGGCAACGGCGGCGCAACCAATAAATGCATCTGATTGTGGTGCATAAGTTAGTGATTCATTTAATAGCTGCTCAGCGCTTTCAATATTTATTAAATTTACGCCAGTAGGGGCTTTAATAGTAACCGGACCCGAAATTAAATTAACCTTTGCACCTAATAGTAAAGCGGCCTCTGCAAGGGCATAACCCATTTTTCCTGAACTGTGGTTTGATATAAAACGAACCGGGTCTAGTGGTTCACGTGTTGGGCCTGCTGTTATTGTAATTGTTTTACCTAAAAGTAATTGTGGTTGCTCTTTTGCAATGCATAACTCAACCAGTTCATTAGGCTCTAACATGCGTCCTGCGCCTATATCTCCACATGCTTGCTCGCCTTTACCAGGTCCCCAAATAAGTACGTTACGTGCTTTTAGAGTTGCTAAGTTAGCTTGCGTAGCAGGGTGTGCATACATTTGTTGGTTCATTGCTGGTGCTACAGCTACTTTTGCAGGCGTAGCGAGTAATAGCGTTGTTAGTAAATCATCAGCAATACCAGCAGACATTTTAGCAATAATATTACAAGTAGCTGGCGCAACTAAAATTAAGTCAGCCCATTTAGCAAATTCAATATGCCCCATAGAAGCTTCAGCTGAAGGGTCTAATAATGAGTCAGAGACTGTTTCGCCACTCACGGCTTGCATGGTTAAAGGCGTTATAAAATGTTTTGCTGACTCAGTCATTACTACTTTAACTTCACAACCATGGTCTTTTAATCGTCTAACGAGTTCTGCGCACTTATAAGCTGCAATTCCACCGCTAATGCCAAGTACTATTTTTTTATTGGTTAAATCAATCATGGTTGTTTGTAAGCCTTATTTTATATTGTGTTTAAAATAACAAATCTTTACGTTTACAGCTAAGTTTTTTAATTCGAAATAACTAAGTTAACTCTAGGGTCTGTTGATCTTTGCGGATTAAAATTTGTTCAAACTAGGGGCTATTTAATCGCGGCGCGAGATTTGTAACCTAGTGGGCTAAGTCAAAACCGAGCAACAAAGAGTAAATAGCCCCTAGGAAGAACCCTTTGGGCAGCGCCTGTTTGGCATTAATGCTACGTTATCGCCTATTTATGGGGAATAACCACACTGTATAGGCTCTGCCTTGCCTAAATACCAAACAGACTGCTGCAAATTCAACCTTGAAAGATCAACAGACCCTAGCTCTAAATAATAAATTTATCTCATGCAGCTACTCTATTATGAGCATTAACTGTATTGAATTTATTTGTAATAGACCTGCAATTGGCATTTAAATTTGCCTTAAAATTTAAAATAATCAGGTTAATTTTAAAATTTGCATTACAGTTATAAGACACTTTTGACGCTCTTGGATTAATAATGCAATTAACCTCTCTACCTAATTCACTTCGCCCTCGCGAAAAGTTAATTGAAAAAGGCGCAAAAGCATTAAGTGATGCTGAATTACTCGCTATTTTTTTACGTACGGGCTTACCTGGTATGAACGTAATAGAGCTTGCACAGCATTTGCTTAACGAAAATAAAACACTGCACAATTTGTTTAATGCGAGTATTGAAGAGTTTTGTTCACAAAAAGGATTAGGTACAGCTAAATATGTGCAGTTGCAGGCTGTATTAGAGCTAAGCCAGCGTTATATGCAGGAGCGTTGCCAACGAGAGGCTGTATTTAACTCACCCAATACAGTGTACGACTATTTAACGATTCAAATGCGTGGTTTGCAGCAAGAAGTATTTATGGTGCTTTACCTCGATAGCCAAAATCGTTTAGTTAAAGACGAAATACTTTTTTATGGCACTATTAACTCAGCAAGTGTTTATCCAAGAGAAGTCGTTAAAGCTGCTCTTAAAAATAATGCCGCAGCTGTTATTTTTGCACATAACCATCCAAGTGGAATTGCTGAGCCAAGCCAAGCAGACAAACTTATTACTAATAAATTACAACAAGCACTGCAATTGGTCGACATAACTGTGCTTGATCACATCATTGTTGGAGGGGAAACATGTGTTTCTTTTGCCGAGCGAGGCCTTATTTAACTTTGTTTGATGGATAAGTGTGTTAAAAATGAGCTGTTTAACGTGTTTTGGCAAATTAGTTTAATTTAAATGCAGTTTTTACTTTCCCTAAGGGCATTCGATCTTTATAATTAGCCGCTATCAAATTTACATATATGAGCTGATTGGATAGATCAGTGTTTGATCTTTGCCTGTAAAAGCTGTATAAAGAGCGCCCTTCGATTTATCTCTAGGGCGGAAATACACGGCCTTAGATTAAATTAAGCTCGAGCGAAGTTATTGGAGATATATAGACATGTCTAAAGTATGTCAAGTTACAGGTAAGCGTCCAGCGGTTGGTAATCACCGTTCACACGCGAGAAACGCGACTAGACGTCGTTTCCTACCTAACCTACAAACACACCGTTTTTGGGTTGAAAGTGAAAAACGTTTTGTAACATTACGCACTACTACTAAAGGTATGCGTATTATCGATAAAAAAGGCATCGACACGGTTCTTACAGAAATCCGTGCTCGCGGCGTTAAAGTTTAAGGATCTGAATCATGCGCGATAAAATCCGTTTAGTTTCAACTGCCGGTACTGGTTTTTTCTACACTACTGACAAAAACAAACGTAACATGCCTGAGAAGATGGAAATCAAAAAGTTTGATCCAAAGATTCGTAAACATGTTCTTTTTAAAGAAGCTAAAATTAAGTAATTTTAGTTCTTCTTTTAGAATTTAAAAACCCAGCTTAGGCTGGGTTTTTTGTTTTTAAAAATTAATAAATCAACAAATGTAAATAATATCAATCCTCTTAAATGTGGGGTCTATTTAATTCGTTAAATTGATGCAGATTGGTATAAGTACAAATAAAAAGACCGAGCTATTTAATTTAGCTCGGTCTTTTTTGTAGGGAGAGAAATATACTTATGGTTGGTATTGTCCGCTAAGTGTTAAGCCAGAAAAGGTGCTGTAAGCATTAACGCTTAAGTGCCAAGTACCCGCTTGTGGATTAGTGAATGTACAAGTTTCTGCGTTGCCGCTTTTATAAGGACGACAGTCGTAGCTTGTAGTCGTTGGTTGACTACCAAACTTAACAAATAAATCTGAGTCGCCAGTGCCGCCAGATGTCGTTACTGTAAATGAAGACATATCGGCAGGAACGTCAAGTGTGTAATGTTTCCATTCACCTGCATTCGCTGTTACGTCGCTAATAGTACCGCCACCTGCTTGAGGTGGAGTAGAGCCACCAGTAGAGCCGCCTGTTATATTTCCAACTAAGCTCACGCCAGAATAAGCAGAGTAACCACGCAGCATTACATGGTAAGTGCCAGCAGTAGGGCTATCGATAGAACACTCTTCATTGTTACCATTTTCAAATGGACGACAATCATACGTACTTGTTGTTGGTTTACTGCCAGCACGTACATATAAATCTGTATCGCCTGTGCCACCACTCATTGTAAACGTAACGTTGGTTGCACCGCTTGGAACGGTCATTGTATAAAATGCTTCAGCATTTGTTGCGCCACTAAGGCCTGTTTTAGCTTCGCCATCGGTTAGCGTATTATCGTCACCTGCTGGTGGAGTAGTGTCACCACTGGCTGCAGCAACGGCAGCTGCGGCATCAACAATACCTGTACCACAACTAGTACACGTTGCTGAAAATGAGCGAGCTGTTGATTTTAAAATACTTTCTATTTCGTCAGGTGTTGCATCTGGTTTAGCTTGTTTAATAAGAGCAGCTACACCTGCAACATGAGGTGCCGCCATTGATGTACCTTGCGAGTAAGCATAGCTATCGCTTGAAGGTGAAGATGAACCTGAATTATAAGTAGATAAAATACCTTCAGAGTCGTTAGCAAAATTTTGTGCACCGCCTGGTGCAGCAACATCAATATTACTACCAAAGTTAGAGTAATATGCACGACCACCGTTACGACCAACAGAGGCAACATTTACTACGCCGCTACAGTTACCTGGATTATAGTTAGCTGAATTGTCGTTATCATTACCGGCAGCTATAACTATAACGGTTCCGTTACTGCGCGCTGTATTTATAGCACTTTGTGTTGCAGAGCTACATGAGCCGCTACCACCTAAACTCATATTAATAACATCAGCAGGATTGGCGTTTGATGGAATACCAGAAACACTACCACCAGATGCCCAAATAATACCGTCAGCAATATCAGATGTTAAACCACCACATTTACCAAGCACTCGAACAGGAACTACTTTAGCGTCGTAAGCTACGCCAGCCACGCCTTCGCCATTGTTAGTAACAGCGGCAACTGTACCGGCTACATGCGTACCGTGCCAGCTAGAATTTTGAGCGCTATTTGAACCACATTCATTTGCAGCAACACCATCACCTGGATCGCTCGCATCACTATCTCGACCACCGCCGTCGTTTGCTACCGACAGGTTAGAAATCATATCGTAACCCGGTAAAATATTAGCGTTTAAATCTGCATGTGGGCGGTAACCTGTATCAAGTACCGCAACAACTACACCGCTACCTGTTGCTGTATCCCAAGCGGTAGGTAAATTTAAACCACCAGCTTGCTCATAGTAATGCCATTGGTCGTCAAAGCGAGGATCGTTAGGAGTAGAAAAAGGCTTTAACATTTGGTCTACTTCAATGTACTCAACATTGCCAGAATCAACCATTTCTTGCATGAATACTTGGGCTTCTGCAGCGCTTAATTTTTTATCGGCACGCATTACATGGTGATTACTAAGCGCCATAGCGCGTACATATTTACCTTTTACTTTGCCTTTTTTAGATGAAAAGTTTTTAACAAAACTTTGTGCACGTTTGTTCATACCTGATGGGCTTGCATCAGCTGTTGATAAACTAGCCATATCATTACTGTTATTTTTATATTTAATAATGAACTGCGTTTCTAGCCCACTTTGGCTTTGTAGTTTTGCTGACATATCAGTCATTGAAGGTAAAGCGTCTTGAGTTGGAGTAGCAATGCTTGATGTTGCTGCAAAAAGTGTACTTAGCGTTAATGCGATAGCGCACTTTTTAAAGGTTTTACTTGTCGTCATAATTATCCCTAGTTTTATTAGTTATTCCGTGATTAATTTTCACGTTGCGGGAACAAAAGTAAAGCATTTGTTAAATAAGTTAAAATATCAATTCATTATGTACCTATTTCATTTGGTTATAACTAAGGTACATAGGGTCTTTGTCGTTATTTAGTATTTACCTGTTAAAATTAAATAAGTTACAAAGTATTACTTATTGGTGTGTTTTATTATTTTATTTAAATAGAATAGATTTAATCTGTTGTGATATTACCAATAGTTATTTCGATACGTTGAACATGTTTAAATTTGCTATAATCTAAAAAAATTTTTAATGAGATAAATTAATGACCCAAGTAGATGTAATAGTAATAGGCGCGGGAGCTGCCGGATTGATGTGTGCGGCACAGGCAGGGTACCGAGGTCGAAGTGTTACAGTACTTGATATGGGTAAAAAACCAGGTCGTAAAATTTTAATAAGTGGGGGTGGACGCTGTAATTTCACAAACGAAAATGCAACACCAGATAACTACTTATGCGGAAATTCTCACTTTGTTAAGTCGTGTTTGAGTCGCTATACACAGCATGACTTTATTGAGCTGGTGGACAGACATGGTTTGGCTTATCACCATAAAACATTGGGTCAGCTTTTTTGCGATAACAACGCACAAGACATAGTTAATATTTTACTTACCGAATGCGAATGGGCTGGGGTAAATATAAAGCTACGCAACGAAGTACTTAGCGTTTCAAAAACAGAAATCGGCTATAGCGTTATTACAGAGCAAGAAACACTTAACTGTGAGTCGTTAGTAATTGCATCGGGTGGTTTAACCATGCCAAAACTAGGTGCAACCCCAATAGGTTATAAAATTGCTGAGCAATTTGGTTTAAATGTTTTGCCAACGATGGCAGCCTTGGTGCCGTTTACCTTGCATCAGCATGATAAAGATCGTTTTGAAGGGCTCTCGGGAATTAGCATCCCATGTGAAGTTTCAAGCGAAAACGGTACTACCTTTAAAGAAAATATATTATTTACTCACCGTGGTTTATCAGGTCCTGCAATATTACAAATAAGCTCATTTTGGCGAGCAGGGCAGGCTGTAACTATCAATCTCTTACCTGAAATAAACCTAAGAGAGCAACTTACTGATTGGCGCGAAACGCAAGCCCAAAAGTCTTTAAAAAATAGCCTTGCGACAATTTTACCTAAACGTTTTATAGAAATACTGCATGAAAGCAAAGCGATTCCAGATTGTAATATTAATCAGCTTACACATGCCCAAATTGATGAGTTAGTGAGTTACATTCATGGTTGGCAAATTAAACCAAATGGCACCGAAGGTTATAGAACAGCAGAAGTTACCCTAGGTGGTGTAGATACTGATGAGTTAAGTTCAAAAACGTTTGAAGCTAAAAAAGCCGAAAGTTTATATTTTATAGGTGAAGTAACCGATGTAACAGGTTGGCTGGGCGGCTACAATTTTCAGTATGCATGGAGTTGTGGATTTGCTGCAGGGCAGTACGCTTAAGCTTGTGTTATAGGCCCGCTTGGTTGGGCAGAATTGGCGGTAATAACGCAGTTATTATCGCTTACAGATACTTTATTTCGCCCATTATTTTTAGCTTTATATAGTGCTTTGTCTGCCCGCTCTAACAGTTTTAATACGGTATCGTCTTTTTGTACAGTAGCTAAACCAATGCTGATAGTAAACGCTATATTTGTAATTGTGTTTTTGGCTATATATTCGCGTAATTCATTCGCCTGTTCAACGCTATCACTCAAACATGTATTTGATAAAATAATAGTAAATTCTTCGCCGCCCCATCGTGCAATAAGAGCATTATTTGTGAGCTTTTCTTTTAGTATTTTTGCAAACCCAGTAAGTACGTTATCGCCAACTAAATGACCATAGGTATCGTTTATATTTTTAAAATGATCTATATCGCAAATTAGTACGATATTAGCATTGTCGGTGGTCGAGTTTGCATTGTTAGCAATTAATTTTGAGAGCTCAAAATCAAACTTTTGTCTGTTGTATAATCCTGTTAATTTATCTGTTTCTGCTAACTGTTGAATTTCGAGGTTACGAATAGACAACCGATTATAGGCTGAAAAACGTGTTTTTTCGTAAAATCTAAAAATCAAAATATGAGCAAGGCTTACTTCAATCACATTAAATAAAGAGCCTAAACCAATCGTTATGGTTTGCTGTTGTTGTTGGTAAACAAGATATGCACAAACAATAAAAGCGACGGCACTTAATGCACTTCCCCAGTTTCTACCAACTAAAAAAAATGCAAAAGGAGGAATTAACGTAGCCCAAAATAAAGAATGCGCATGCCCACCTACAGAAATTATAAACAATATAATTAAGCCGCAAACCATTAGTGTTACAGCCCATGCAGCAGCGTTTACATTGGTCGATTTATTAAAGCCGACGTAAATACCTAACGATACAAAAAGCCCCAAAGCATCAATTAAAGCAATATCGTAGCTTTGAAAGTAAAAGAGGTTTAGCAGTGTTAAAACTAAAAAGTAACTCGTCGTTATAAGCAAAGAGTGAGCTATTAAGCGAGTGCGCCAAAAGTCTTTATGATCTTTTGGAAATGGTGGAGACTCTTTATACCAAAAATCTAGCATGGTCACTTCTCTTTTATTTATAAGTTGTTAAGTATTACTTATTTTAGGAAGCGTGGGTAGCAGCGAGGATAATTAATAAGTTTTATAATTTTTAGTTATAAAAAAACCGATAGTGTAAAACAATATCGGTTTTTGTATTTATAGGCGTTTATGCTTTTAAAAACGCGTCTTGTAGTGGCGGTACTACTTGCTTTTTACGGCTCAGTACACCCTCTAACCACACTTTATCATTTTCAGGTTTTACACCGTAAGCTTGCTCAACTAAGTTTGCATCGTCAGATACAATTAGCATTTCTGAGCCTTCTTTCATTATGTCGGTAAGCAGTAAAAACACAGAGTGACGGTTACCCTCTACTTTTAGCTTAGCAATATCGGCTGCAAGATCAGCTTTAATATCGTCAAAAACAGCAAGATCGATTACTTCTAGTTGACCAATACCTACTAGGTTACCGTTCATGTTGAAGTCTTTAAAGTCACGCATTACTAAATCACGCGCTGGTGTGTTTTCTACCGCTGATTTAACACGGAACATATCCATACCAAGTTCTTTAAAATCTTCTACGCCTGCAATTTCAGCTAGCGCTTCAACACATTTAATATCGGCGGTGGTACATGTTGGCGATTTAAATATTACAGTGTCGCTTAAAATTGCACACATCATAATACCAGCGATATCTTTAGGAATTTCTACACTGTAGAAGTCGTACATCATTTTAATAATGGTGTTTGAACAACCAACAGGGCGGATCCAACATTCAAGCGGAGTAGATGATGTTAAATCACCTAATTTATGGTGATCTACCACGCCAACAACGCGAGCTTGGTCGATATCGTCCGGTGCTTGTGTTTTTTCTGTGTGATCAACAATAAAAACGTCTTCGCCAGCGTAGCTTAATTTAAGCTCTGGTGCTTCGAAGCCAAATTTATCAAGAATAAATTTAGTTTCTGGTGAAATTTCACCAAGACGCGTTGGAATTGCTGGTTCATCGATTTGGTTTTTTAAATAAGCCAGTGCAATTGCACCACAAATTGAATCTGAATCTGGGATTTTATGGCCCACTACATACATAGACATTGACGGAACTCCTTTAAATTTGTCGATATTCTAACAAAGTATGCGCGCTTTAACATATAGACAGTGCAATTAAGTTTTAGTTACACTTTAAAATCTTGAATTTATTGGGTGTGTGAATATGCAACTAGGTCGTAAAGGTTGGAATAACGTTATAATTTTCTCCATGCTAATAATGATCTTCTTTTTAAATGGCTGGCATAAACAACTTTTTAGCAGTGCTAATGAGCCTTCTTTACAGGCAATATTACCAACACAAAGTTTTGTATTAACGCTTAAGTTTGTTGATCAAAAAATTGAGCGTATAGGCACAAGTTGGCGTACAACCGTATTGCAAGATAATGCCCCGCTTACTTGGCAAGCATCTGAGCAACAGCTTGGTGAGTTAATAAATCATTGGCAAAGTACTGAGCTTATGAATATTAATGAGTCTGTTGTATTTAACCCTAAAGCACCTTTGTCTGTTGCTACATTTGAGCTTGCTGGGGAGAGTTTTCCATGGGTATATTTATTATATAAAGATGATGCGAGTTATTATTTACTCGAAAAAAATAGCCAACGAGTACTTGCACTTGATATAGCGACTGCTAAGCAGTTGTTTCCTAGTTTTGATTTTTCATAAAGTGAGTTTAATTAATGCCTGAATTACCAGAGGTAGAAGTTAGCCGAATGGGCATTACTCCCCACGTACAAAACCAAGTTGTTACTAAGGTGAATATTTATAACGCGAGTATGCGCTGGCCGGTACCCGATGACGTGTATCAACTTGAAGGGTTAATGGTGACTGAAATAGAGCGCCGTGCAAAATACTTATTATTACATTGCGAGCTGGGCAGTACTATTTTGCATTTAGGTATGTCGGGTAATTTACGCGTAGTAGATAAAAGCGAGCCATTAAAAAAGCACGACCATGTAGAATTTATTTTTGGTAACGGTAAAGCGCTGCGTTTAAACGATCCTCGTCGCTTTGGTTGTTGTTTATGGCAAGAGCAAGGTGAAGTACATAAGTTACTTTCTAAGCTTGGTCCGGAGCCGCTTACGGATGATTTTTTTGCTAAACGAGTGTACGAGCAGTCACGAAATAAAAAAGTACCCGTAAAGCAGTTTATTATGGATAACGCAGTGGTGGTTGGAGTTGGGAATATTTATGCTAATGAATCACTTTTTAAAGCGGGTATACACCCAAAGCTAGAAGCGGGTAAAGTATCACTAAAACGCTACCAAGCGCTTATTCCTATTATAAAAGACACGCTTGCTGCGGCTATTACACAAGGTGGTACAACACTTAAAGACTTTGCACAAAGTGATGGTAAGCCAGGGTATTTTGCTCAGCAGTTACTCGTGTATGGGCGTAAAGGTCAGCCGTGTATGACGTGTAAAACGCAACTAGAAGAAATACGGCTAGGGCAGCGCAGTACGGTTTTTTGCCCAAATTGCCAAAAATAAGTTAGCTTAATTTATCCAGTACCTAAATTAAATAATACTTAATGGTCAGCTTTAAAAGCTGACCATTAACGTTAAAGCTCAAATGGTGCTACGCCTACCGCTTTCATTTTATAGCCAACTTGCGCTATTTCGCCCGACCATGCTTGTGTACTTATTACGCCGGTTACAACAATTGCGTCGTATAGGCTATCTATAGGTACGCCGCCTTTAATAGTTACATGCACTATTTGATTTGGCGGTGGTGGTGGCACATGTATACACGCCCCAAAATATGGCACTAGTAAAAACTCGGTAATTACCTCGCTGTCACCCTCTAATGGCACTACAAAACCAGGTAAGCTTACAGACTGACCATCCAGTTCTTTTACAACAGGTGCGTCTAAGTCTGGTTGTATCCAGTTTTGATCGCTACCTTCGTGATTAGCTTGTGCTTGAGTATCTATTTGCACATGGTTTTTAGGAATTAAGTCTTCCCAAAAAATTTCTTTTGGTGGATTTGCATGGCTTACAAAACTAGTAAGCAGTAAGCTTACTAAAGCGCCGTAATAAAGTGCTGTTTTAAAAAAAGTCATAAAGTACCTAATAGTTATGTTTTTATACTCATGCCATCGCTGAGTGAATAAAAATAAGCGCGTGTGGCAGGTATTAAGCCAATAATAAAACCAGCAACCATAATAACGCCTATAAGAGTGAGTTCATAGTAAGAGAGCATTGCTATGTTAACGCTGATACCAGCATGACTTTGTAAATATGACCCGCCAGTAAACAAAGCTAAATAATATAATGCACAGCCAACTAAGCAACCAATAAACATGGTTAGCAGTGACTCAAAGCTTATTAATGTAAACAACTGCCATGGGCGAGCACCTACAGAGCGTAATATTGCAAGCTCTCGCCGGCGTTGGCTTAAGTTAGCAAGTAGGGTGGTTAGCATTCCCAGTAAACTTACTAATACAACAACGGCTGAAAACAGCAGTAGTATTTTTTCTACTATGGCGAGTATTCCCCATAATTCTTTAAGTGTTACGGTAGGCATGATGCCAAGCAGGGCTTCTTTTTTATATTGATTTATATTGCGCCTAATTTGAAGTGTGTATAAAGGCGATTCGAACCCCATTAAAAAAGCAGTAATTTGTTTTGGATGACCTGTTAAATTATTATGCTTTTCGTGTTCAGCGTGTTCAGTATTAGAGCCACCATGAATCAAATCAATTGCAGCAAGTGGAATATGCAGTGTTTTATCAACAGGTGTACCGGTAGCATTTAAAATGCCAACGACTGTAAATGGGTTATCTTTGTGGTGATGAAAACTGGTATTGCCCATTCCGTGCGATATAACAATGTTATCACCCAGTTTATAGTCTAATTTATTTGCTACTTCACTGCCCAGTACCACTTCATTTATTGCTTCAAAGGCATGCCCTTTGCTAAAGCTTAAATTTTGCTTTTTAGCAAAACGATAGTGAGTAAAATAATCGAGAGTTGTGCCTATTACAGCCTGTCCTTTATGGCTATCACCTAGGCTAATAGGAATACTCCACTTAACGCCACGTTGGTTTGTTATGTACTCGTAACTTTGCCAACTTACGCCGTTATTTGCGTGCCCAATCCTAAATACCGAAGAAAGTAAGAGTTGAATGTCGCCAGTACGCGCACCAACAATTAAATCAGTACCAGAGAGTGTATTACTAAAACTACTTTTAGCGTCAACCCTAATACGTTCAATACTGAGTAAAAGCATGACACTAATGGCAATGGTCAACAGTGTTAAAAACACACTGGCTTTACGGTTTAATAAGCTTTTGTAGGCGAGCTTTGCGAGGATCATACACTCTCCTGCAAACTAATTAGGTTAATAGAGCGATCAAATAAAGGCTGCAAGCTCTCATCATGGCTTACAAACACTAACGTACTGTTTGAATGTTTAGCTTGTTCAAACAATAATTTTATAAAGCTTTCACGATTATTCGTATCAAGTGCAGAGGTTGGTTCGTCAGCAATTATTAGCTCAGGACTGCCTATAAATGCACGCGCTGCAGCAACGCGTTGCTGTTGCCCTACACTCAATGTAGCGACATCTTTTTTATGATATTGCTCAGTTAAACCAAGGGCATTTAGTAATCTTGTTGCTTCTTGGTTTAGAGAGGCAGACTGCTTGAGAGCTACTTTTTGACGACTCTTAGAAAATTGACATCCTAAAATTACGTTTTCGATAGGTGTTAAATAAGGAAGTAAATTAAAGTTTTGAAATATATAACCAATATGATCAGCCCTAAATACATCGCGATTAGTATTGCTAAGTGTATTTAAGTTTTTATTTAATATAAAAATATCGCCGCTGGTGGCTGTATTAATACCGGCAAGTAAGGTAAGTAAGGTTGATTTTCCTGAGCCACTTGGACCATGTAAAAAAACGCGCTCGCCTTTTTTAATTACTAATTCGCTAATAGTAAGCGTGGGTTTATTATCGTTTTTATGCCATTTAAAAGTAATGTTTTTTAGGTCGATCATCATGTTTTTTTACCAACCCCAGTAGTTTAGCTCTTTGCGCATTTTAAAGTTTCGGACAATATTAAGCGGTTTTGGTTTTAATTTTTCGTCATTTTGTAAAAATTCATTTGTTGCATTTAATACGCGTTTGCTCGATTGACCATCGGTATACGGATGTAGTTCTTGGCAGTAGCTTTCAATGCTTTTCATTAAATCGGCGGGTTTACTAAGCGCATGTGTAATAGCGTTTTCTACTTCTTCTGCATCGGTTATATCAAGTAAATGAGGTTGTGGTTTTTGATTGCAAAAAGTAACGACGGGTTTACGTAATAATAAAAACATTAAAAGTACTGATGATGTGTCACACAACATTACATCGGCTGCTTGTAACAATGGCAAAACGTTATCGGTTTCAATAAACGTTAGGTTTTCATTGCTAAGTGCTTTGTATTTAGCAACCCACTCAGTTGGCATTTTTGGATGAAACTGCATCAAAATACGCCATTTACCTTGTTCGCTAAATTGCTTAATTTGTTCATATAATTTTGGAGCTAACGATAATTTACGCGAAAAAGTTGAGCAAATAAGTAATGTAGGGCGCGGATCGTTACTTACATATGGGTTGTTTAAGGTTTCGCTAAAAAGTGGATCGAGCGTTGACCAGCCGGTTTCGGTTACCTTAAAAAAGCCATGTTGTTTAGCAAGCTCTTTAAAACGCTCCGTCGTATTTGGTCCTTGGGTACAATATAAGTCGTAACAGCCACGAATAGTAAAGTGACCACGGTTACCCTCAGAACTGCGTTTTTCAGAATTAAAACCATGAAACACAGCTACTTTTTTCCCAGGAATAAAGCTTGGTACTATATTACCAGGTATAAAAGTTATATCAGGAGCCCAGTTTTTAACGTTTTTTATTGTATTTAAGCGCTGCTCGTCTGTGGTTAAAAATTTTGAGTCAACTTCATTACCTGCCAGAAACCAGCGTACCTCGCCACCATGCGCTAAAATTTGTGCTTGCAGAGGTCTCAAAATAGCGTACGAATAATTTTGAGAAATATACATTAAATATTTTTTGTTTTTAGTAGCGGTTAGGTAATTCAAGCTATCTCCTTAGGCTAGTTAGCAAAGTTAGTTTACCCCATTGCGACAAGCATATAAATATATGCCTTTTATTTGTTTAAGCTCACGATTGAGCTTTGCGGTAGCCTAGATTATTATACTGCCATATAACCCCAAACCATACTTTGCTTAAAAAGCATCCCTAACCCCGGAGATAGCATGACTAGCTATAAAGTTTTAGACGTAAACGATGACTTACCCATTCGCACCAAAGGTGAAGTACACAGCGGTAAAGTTCGTTCAGTTTATTGGTTAACTGATGAAGATAGCGCACGATTAATTAAAGATAAAGGCTATAAAGTACCAACGGGTACTGAACTGGCTATTATGGTTATTTCCGATAGAATTTCTGCATTTGATTGTATTTGGCAAGGCGAAAACGGCTTAAATGGCGTGCCAGGTAAAGGTATTGCATTAAACTCGGTTGCATCACATTGGTTTAAATTGTTTGATAAAGCGGGTCTTGCGGGTAATCATATTGTTGATATTCCGCATCCTTACGTATGGATTGTACGCAAAGCAAGTACAGTAAAGGTAGAAGCGATTGCTCGCCAATATATTACTGGTAGCATGTGGCGCGACTATGCAAAAGGTGTTCGTAATTTTTGTGGAATTGATTTGCCAGAAGGCTTAAAAGCGAATCAAAAACTCGATAACGTATTAATTACACCCTCTACAAAAGGTATTATTGAAGGCGTAGCTGACATTCCACCTGTTGATGATGTAAACATTACTCGCGCTAATATTACTAATAATTTAGATGTGTTTAATTTTAAATCGGCAGACGATGTAACTAAATACGAAAAACTATTAGTAGAGGGCTTTAAATTAATTAGTGATGAGCTTGCTAAGCTTGATCAAATTTTTGTAGACACTAAATTTGAATTTGGTTACGTAGAGGATTTAAATGGCGTACAACAACTTATTTATATTGATGAAGTAGGTACTCCTGATTCGTCTCGTATTTGGGATGACGCTGCTTATCGTGATGGTAAAATTGTTGAAAACTCTAAAGAGGGTTTTCGCCAATTGCTCATTAATAATGTGCCAGAAAGTGATGTATTATTAAATAAAGACCGCATGAGTGAGCGTGAGCAATTAGCAAAAGATTATATTTTACCTGAATCAGTAATGCTTGATGTCTCAAATACCTATGTTGGTATAGCAAGTAAAATTGTAGGCAAAGACATTATAATTCCTGACGATCCTCGCCAAGAAGTTATTTCTATTTTAGATACCGATTATGGGTTAATTATAAAATAGCAGCACTAAATCATTAATAATACCAGTAGCTAAGTTTTTATTTTTAGTTACTGGGCTATAATTCTTGCAATTAGTACTCGTCTCCAATTAACTTAACCTAAGATTAATATTTAGGTGTTGTTATGTTTGGTTGGGCATTACAAAAATTTATAAAAAGTCGTTACTTTTTAGGTATTGGGTTGTTTTTTAGCCACTTTACTTTAAGTGCGAATATTGAATTAGTAATTGAAGATCAACATGGTCAAAAGTTATCAAATACAGTAGTTGAATTAATTTCCATTAAAAATCAGCTCACTTCATCTAACCTTCCCGTTGCTATTATGGATCAGGTTCATAAACAATTTTTACCTGAGTTACTTATTGTTCAAAAAGGGCAGCAAGTCAATTTTCCTAATAGCGATAATATTCGTCATAACGTGTATTCTTTTTCGCAAGCTAAACCTTTTCAGCTAAAGTTATATTCAGGACAACCAAAAGATCCAATTACGTTTGAACAACAAGGTGTGGTTGTTTTGGGCTGTAATATTCATGACTCGATGGTTGGCTATATTTATGTAGCTAACAGTGAGTATGTTTATAAAACGGATGAAAAAGGTTACGTTAGTTTACCTGTTACGGTATTGCCTACTCAGGTGAGCGTATGGCACCCATTACAAACAGCACCATTGGAGAATAAAAAAATTATAAAAATTAATTCTCAAAAGCAATTATTAGTAACAATTAATACTTCATCGCCAGAACCCCGTAATACGTTTGGCAGTAAGTTTAAGGCTGGAAATGACGAATAGTTTAAAAAACCGTATAACTATTTTATGCGTAGGTTTAGTGCTATTAACCACTTTAGTTAGCCTCTTTAGTTTTTTGTGGTCTACAAGTAAGTTTCAAGAAGAAAAAGTAAACCAAGATATAAATGTAGCGCAAAGTGTTTATAAGCAATACTTAAAATCAAAAGAAAGTTTATTGCTAACTGCCGCAAAAGTACTGACCTCTGATTTTGGCTTTAAACAAGCCGTTGCAACACGCGATGCAGGTACTATAAGCAGTGTTTTGTTCAATCATAGCCAGCGTATAGACGCAGATCTTATGTTATTAATTAATTTGTCTGGTCAGTTAATTTCGGCAAATACTAGCGAAGATGATTTTGAACACGATTTAAAACCATTAATGAAAGAATTGCTAAATGCGCCAGAGCAGTCAAGTTTTGTTGTTTTAAATAAAGAGCTATATCAAGTTATTTTGCTTCCAGTAAAAGCCCCTCGCACCGTAGCTTACAGCTTAGTTGGCTTTAAAATTGACGATAGCGTAGCGAGTGAACTTAAAAGCTTAACAGGTATGGATGTAAGCTTTATTGGCCGTGCAGATGATTTAGTTATTAGCTCCTTAATAAAACGACCTGCTCAATTTGACCCTGTTAATTACTTTAATACAGCAACTATTTCACGATTTTTTGGTGAATACCAGGTGTATCGTAATCTAGATATTGAGCTTACTTCTTTAGTTACCCACCCAATTATTATTTTACTCAGCGCCGATTTAACACAAGGTTATAGCGACTTCGAAAAGCTATTATTTACTTTACTGATATTAGCTATTTTGACTATGTTTGTAGGTGTAATTACAAGTAGTTTACTTGCTAATAATTTAACTACGCCGCTTTCTCAGTTGGCTGTAATTGCAAGGCAGTTTGCACAAGGTAATTATAGTTTTGAGTTTAAAGGCGAAAAACAAAGTACAGAAATAGCGACCCTAGCTGAGGCGTTTAGTAGCATGGGTAACGATATTAACCAGCGTGAGCAGCAAATTAATTTCCAAGCACGACACGATTCACTTACCGGCTTTTATAATCGCTCAGCCATGCTTGAAGTACTAGATGACGAACTAAAAGATAATGTGGAATACACATTGGTTGCAATTGATATAAAAGGGCTTCGTCATATTAATGATAAGTTAGGTCCGCGTATTGGTGACGACTGCTTAAAAGCGGTTGCGTGTCGTATTGCTGAATTTTCAGATGAATTAGGCGGTTTTCATGCCCGTATTGGCGGAGATGAATTTTTAACTGTATTCCCAACCGCAGCCGCTAGAGAGCTTAAAAGTGGTGTGGTTGGTTTAATAGCGCAGCTACAGTCTTGTTATACTATTCAAAAATTAAAAATTAGCTTACGTTTCAGTGCTGGTATTTTACAGTATCCGTCTCAAGGTACGATGAGCGATGACTTAATGCGCCGTGTATTAATAGCAGTAGATAGCGCAGCCAACAAAAACGAAAGTATTCATTATTATCAAATAGGTGAAGATGAAGCACATTTAGATCGTTTAATAATGCTTGATGAGTTAAAGCAAGCAATTAGCGATGATGATGGTCAGCTATTTATGACTTATCAACCTAAATTGCATATAAAAACGCAGAAAATAGATAAAGTTGAATCTTTAATTCGTTGGCAACGTAAAGATGGCAGTTGGGTTAACCCTGAAGTGTTTATTGATTTAGCAGAGCAGTCAGGTTTAATTGTTGAGCTAACAGCATGGGTTGTTAATACCGTTGTGGCTCAAGTTGCCGATTGGCAATTGAAGGGCATTAATTTACAAGCTGCAATTAACGTATCAGCGCAAGATATTGCTTTCCCAGGATTTCATTCAGCGTTAGTTCGTACGCTTAAAAAATATAAAGTAGACCCTAAATTAATCACTATTGAGCTAACTGAGCGCGATATGATTGAAAATGAAGAAAAAGGGATTAAAGCGCTCGAAAACTTAAAAGAAATTGGCGTTAAAATATCTTTAGATGATTATGGTGTAGGTCAAACATCACTAGGGCGCTTAAAAATGCTACCTATCGACGAGCTTAAGTTAGATAAGTGTTTTATTTTAAAACTTGATGAATCGCAAAAAGATCAATTTATAGTGCAATCGTCAATCACGTTAGGACACCAATTAGGTTTCTCGGTTGTAGCTGAGGGTGTTGAAACACTCGGCTCGCTAAACTTACTAAAAGATATGCAGTGCGATCATGCACAAGGTTATTACCTAAGTAGACCTTTAAAAGCTGAGCAATTAGAAGAATGGTTAAATGATTATTATGCCAAAAATTAAGAGCTTTATAGCATGCGCTCTATTGTTGATAAGCGTACCAAGCATGGCTAGTAGCGGAAAACTATTAGCAACTCCTGGCGTTTCTCAGATTGAAGGTAGTGGCGGTGGTGGTATTGTTCCATGGGCGCAATTAGCGGGTTACGCTAGCGATGATGAGTTTTCGGTTAATGGCTTTTGTAGTCGAGCCGATGTTACCGACTACACGCTAGATGTGTGCGGCGCTCAGCTTAATTTATTTAATCGCGTAGAGCTGAGTTATGCGGTACAGCAGTTTGATGTACCAGCATTTGATACCGAAATAGAGCAATCTATTACGGGTGCTAAAATTCGTTTATATGGTGATATTGTTTATAGTAAGTGGCCACAGCTAAGTTTAGGTATTCAGCATAAATCTCTTGATGATGGTGCCGTTGCAAAACTTGTTGGCGCAGAAAGCACCAGTGGAACAGATTTTTATTTAGCTGCGAGCAAACTCCATTTAGGCGCAATTGCTGGCTATAACTGGTTTTGGAACGTAACTACTCGATACAGCGAAGCGAATGAATTAGGTTTACTTGGTTATGGTGGTGTAAACGATGGCTCTAAAATATTATTAGAAGGGAGTACCGCTATCTTTTTTAGTAGGGGAGTCGCCGTAGGAGTTGAATACCGTCAAAAAGCGAATAATCTTAATTTAGGTGAGCAAGATTGGAAAGATGTGTTTGTAGTATGGATGCCTAATAAAGATATAAGTGTAACGGCTGCTTATTTAGATTTAGGACGCATTGCTGGAGTAAACGATCAAACAGGTTGGTACTTATCGGTAACAGGGTATTGGTAATGAAATCTTTTGCAGTAACTTTATTATGTATAGGCTTGTTAGGGGGTTGTGCGAGTAAATCTGATTTATCTCTTTATCAACAACTTGATGGAAAAGCGGGTATAGAAAGACTTATTGATAGTTTTATTTATCAAATAGGTAACGATGAGCAAGTATTTCATTACTTTGAACACGCTAATATTACACACTTTCGCCAAGGTTTTATTACCCACCTTTGTATGTTAGTTAACGGTCCGTGTAATTATGATGGCGATTCAATGGTTGATATTCATACTGGAATGCATATATCGGAAAAAGACTTTAATCGTGTGGTTGATTTGCTTATTAATGCAATGAATGAGCAAAATATAAGTCATAGTGTGCAAAATAAAATTCTTTCTAAAATGGCGCCATTACGCAGCGAAATAATAAAAATTTAGTAAAAAACAGGTCGATTCGAATTTATTTCGCGTTTATTGTTTAAAACCATATGGGCAGTTTTTACAGCCATTTTTACAACACGAACCTCGCTTTAAAAAAAACCACTTACTAAATATCATGTAGCCGCTTTGCATGGTGTAGTCGAGCCCTTCAATTAAATTGTCACTTTTTCTAAATGGCTTTGCAAAATCAATTTGGATTTTAATCGGCTGCGTATATATGTTTTCTAAATAGGCATTTATTTTATCGAGTGTGCAGCTTCTACATAAACAGCTTGTTGTTGTGGTATCAAGAGGTAAAATGGCAGGAAGTTCGTTGCACCAACATGCCAATATATTATCTACGTTACAAGTGAGCATGGTATTACAATGGGTGCAGTTGAGTTGAGTCATTATTATTCTTTAAAGTTTTAGTCGCATAAGCATACCAAATATTATGAACACACAAAAAGCATTAGCTGAATTTATTACTTTTGGTGAACGCAGAGATGATGCCATTTCGGTTATTGTTTCAACTCCTGCAAACAGTCAAAATATTATTTATACTTTAACAACCACAGTACTAATTGATGTACTAGAACGTTGTTTAAATAACGAAATCGACTTGGATGACCTAGAGCTGTGGGCTAATGTAATTGAGTCGAGAGATGATATTAATTGCAGTGAACATGACGGCGTTATTTATGCGCTTAGTAACAGTGAGCAAATGGGTGAGCTTAGTCACAAAAAGCTTGCGCAATTAGTTACGTTGGTAAAAATTTGATTTAGCGCTAAGCAGCCAATAAAGCGAGGTGTAAAACCTCACCTACAGTAAACATCAAACCCCACAACATACACCAAATCCGTAGGTGCGATTTTACATCGCGCTCATGTAACGTGTTTTAAAGTTTAAAAAGCGAGGTGTAAAACCTCACCTACAATAAACATCAAACCCAACAACATACACCAAATCCGTAGGTGCGATTTTACATCGCGCTCATGTAGTGGTTTTAAAGTTTAAAAAGCGAGGTGTAAAACCTCACCTACATCAACACATACACTTAACCTGTAGGTGCGAATTTACATCAATCATGTAACTTATAAGTAATAAAAAACCGCATTCAAATTGAACGCGGTTTTTTTTAAATCGAGAATTACCGTTTTAAACGATTACTTATGGTATCCCAAACATGTTTCCACTTCGTTTTTAGAACCCAAAATTACAGCCACACGCTGGTGGATTGCATCAGGCTGAATATCCATAATACGTTCACTGCCTGTTGAGGCAATGCCGCCAGCTTGCTCTACCAGCATAGCCATTGGATTGGCTTCGTAAAGTAAGCGTAGTTTATTAGGTTTTTTAGGATCTTTAGTGTCGGTAGGGTAAGTAAAAATACCACCACGGCTTAATACACGATGCACATCGCCAACCATTGCTGCAATCCAGCGCATATTAAAGTTTTTAGCACGAGGACCTGTTTCGCCAGCTTCTAAGTCATTAATATAGCTTTGCATTGCTGGTTGCCAATGGCGTTGATTAGATGAATTAATAGCAAATTCGTTAGTCTCAGCAGGAATGTCAGCAAAATCTTGTGTTAGTAAAAAGCTACCTTGTGTTTTATCAAGAGTAAACATACGCGTGCCTTTACCTGTACTAAGTGCAAGCATGGTCGACGGACCATAAAGTACGTAACCAGCTGCAACTTGCTTATGGCCCGGCTGCATAAAAATACTTTCATCAGCAGCATCAGAGCCTTCAGGTGCTTCCATAATCGAGAAGATAGTACCCACAAGTGAGTTAATATCAGTATTTGATGAGCCATCAAGGGGATCAAATGCAACAATATATTTAGCATCTTGATTGCCAGCTACTGTGTAGTCTTCTTCCTCAGAAGCGATTGCTTTAACCGTTCCAGATTCCAGTAAAATATCTTTTAACAGCTGATTAGATAATACATCGAGCTTTTTTTGAGTTTCGCCTTGAATGTTTTCATCAAGAGTTGAACCTAACACGCCTGAAAGTGCACCTTGACCAACACGAAATGAAATTTCTTTACATGCAGCTAAAATTGTTCGAATTAATGATAAAAGCTCTCTTGGGCAACCGTCTTCAAGTAATACTGGAGGGAGTCTACGCATTTTATTTTCCTGATAACATATTCAAATTAATCACAAAGTGAGAGAGATTAGTTTAAAGCGCTGAAATTCGTCTTAAATAACTGTATTGTTTAAATAGCACCCTATAATGGGACCACCTAATCGTACTTAAAACACAAATAACAAAGATAAGATTATGAAAAAAATATCACTATTATGTTACATATTCCTTACTGTGCTGTTCTCTATCATAACCCAAGCGCACGCAGCAATTAAGTCTATTGATGAATTTACTGGGCAAATGAATCATTTTCCAGGCTTCTATTCATTCTTTTATGATACCCAAAATGGCAAGGTGTACTTAAAAGTTGATAAGTTTGAACAGCAGTTTTTACTTCAACAAAGTTTACCGTACGGTATTGGCTCTAACGACATAGGGCTTGATCGCGGTCAGTTAGGTAACACTTATTTAGTTCAGTTTGAGCGTTTTGGTGACAAAGTAATGTTACGCGCTGTAAATACTTACTACCGTGCTAATACGAGTAATAAAGCGGAACAACAAAGTATTAAAGAAGCATTTGCATCAAGCATACTTGCTGGTTTTAAAGTTGTTGCAGAGGATAATAGTACAGCGCTGATTGATTACACCCCTTATTTATTAAGTGACGTGCATGGTGTAAGCCGAACACTTGCTGCCCGTAAACAAGGTAGCTTTAACCTTGATGAATCGCGAAGTGCTGTTGATATGAATCGCTCAAAAGCATTTGTAAAAAACACAGAGCTTGAATCAGTACTTACGTTCAAAGGTACAAAGCCTGGTGAGTTTGTTCGCCAAGTTAGCGCAGACCCATACGCTCTTACTGTGCATATGCATCACTCTCTTATTCAATTACCTGATGATAACTACGTACCGCGTAAATTTAATTCGCAATCAGGTTTTTGGAGTATTGAACATAAAGATTACGCAGCACCACTAGGTGAATCTATGTATGTGCGTTATATACCGCGTCATCGCTTAGCTAAAAAAGATCCGAGCTTACCTGTTAGCGAACCAGTAAAACCTATTGTTTATTATTTAGATCCGGGTGTACCAGAACCAGTAAAAAGCGCTTTACTTGAAGGCGGAAAGTGGTGGAATGACGCGTTTAGTGCTGCAGGGTACAAAAATGCATTTATAGTAAAAGTATTACCAACCAATGCCGATCCTATGGATATTCGTTATAACGTTATTCAATGGGTGCATCGTGCAACACGCGGTTGGTCATACGGAAGTTCTGTAATCGACCCTCGTACAGGTGAAATCCTTAAAGGGCATGTAACACTTGGCTCTTTACGTGTACGCCAAGATATTTTAATTGCCGAAGCGCTTGCTGCACCTTATTTAAAAGGTAATGAAGTTGCTAAAAATTTACAAGCGATGGCGCTTGATCGTATACGCCAATTAAGCGCGCACGAAATTGGTCATACGTTGGGTATTTCACATAACTTTGCTGCATCGGTAGGTGATAGAGCTTCTGTAATGGATTATCCTCATCCGTTACTTAGCTTTAATGAGCAGGGTAAGCTAGATGTAACGCGCGGCTATGCTAAAGGCATGGGTGTATGGGATACCCAAGTAATTAAATATGGTTACAGCGATTTCACTAATCAAGATGAAAGCGCAGAACTCGCCGCTATCTTAAAAGAGAACAAAGCAAAAGGGCTTGAATTTATATCAGACCGTGATGCGCGTGCAAAAGGTGGATCGCATCCGACTGCTCATTTATGGGATAACGGCGCTAACCCTTCACAGGAGCTTTTAAGAGTACTAGATGTTCGTAAAAAAGCGCTTTCTCAGTTTGGTATTAATAATATTAAAACCGGTGATGCACTTTCACAATTAGAAGAAAAGCTAGTCCCGCTTTACTTGTTTCATCGTTTTCAGGTTGAGGCTGCTGTTAAACTTATAGCGGGAGTTGATTACGAATACGAAATACGCAGTGATGCGCAAGTTAAAGGCGCGCAAGTAGTTGCAAAGCAAATACAGCAAGAAGCAGTAAATGCTATTTTTGCAACACTTAAGTCTAGTAACTTATTATTGCCAGAGTCTGTATTATCTCTTATTCCGCCAAAAGCATATGGCGAGTCTAAATCACGCGAAAGTATAGTTGGCCGTACAGGTTTAACACTTGATGCAATGGCATTACCTGAAGTTGCTGTACAACATAGCTTATCGTTATTATTAAACGCTCAGCGCTTAAACCGTTTAGCGCAGCAGCAAGCACGTAGTAATGATTTTTACAGCTTAGATGAATTACTTGAGAAGCTTTACAGTCAAGTATTTAACGTATCGTCGCCAAATACTATGGCAGGAAAAATCACTCAGCGCGTACAATTTTTAACTGCAAAAACAATGGCAGATTTAGTTGCAAACGATGCTGTAAGCCCTGAAGTGCAAGCTCAATTAAGTTACTACCTGACGAAGCTAAGTGAAGACTTTAATCAAAATTCATTACTAAGTCATACCAGCACCGGCGAAAGTGCATTTAAACAATATTTAGCACAGCAGATTAATCAATTTTTAAAAACCGGCACGTGGCCGAGTAATTTTAAAGCGTTACCAATACCACCTGGTTCGCCAATTTAAAAAATTATTACAATTATAAGGAGACAATCAGCAATAAATATTGTCTCCTTTTTGCCGTGCAAAGCTCGGTGGTAAATACCGTTGTAGGTGAGGTTTTACACCTCGCTTCATTTGTTTTGTAGGTGAGGTTTTACACCTCGCTTTTTAAACTTTAAAGCTATGCTACACGAGCGCGAAATAAATTCGCACCTACGGGTTTGGTGCATGTTGTTGGGTTTGATGTTTATTGTAGGTGAGGTTTTACACCTCGCTTTTTAAACTTTAAAGCTATGCTACACGAGCGCGAAATAAATTCGCACCTACGGGTTTGGTGTATGTTGTCGGGTTTGATGTTTATTGTAGGTGAGTTTTTACGCCTCGCTTTTTGTTTTTTAAAATATTAAAGCCTAGATACACGATTGATGTAAGTTCGCACCTACGGGTTTGGTGCATGTTGTTGGGTTTGATGTTTATTGTAGGTGAGGTTTTATACCTCGCTTTTTAAACTTTAAAGCCACGTTACATGAGCGCGATATAAAATCGCACCTACGGGTTTGGAGCATGTTGTTGGGTTTGATGTTTATTGTAGGTGAGGTTTTATACCTCGCTTTTTGTTTTTAAAATATTAAAGCCTAGATACACGATTGATGTAAGTTCGCACCTACGGGTTTGGTGTATGTTGTTGGGTTTGATGTTTATTGTAGGTGAGGTTTTACACCTCGCTTTTTGTTTTTAAAATATTAAAGCCAAGTTACATGATTGATGTAAATTCGCATCTACAGGTTTGGTGTATGTTGTCGGGTTTGATGTTTATTGTAGGTGAGGTTTTACACCTCGCTTTTTAAGCTGTTATCGCCTTACTTTATTAATTCGACGTTTGTATTCCTTTCGTTACTTTTACTTGCATAAAGTTGGTTTTTTGTTAACCTACCGCTCTTCCATTTTGGTCTTTTTGAGGTGTTTATGGCGTTTCTATCTCGTTCGATATTGGCGTTATCCATAGCCCTTACAAGTACCAGTGTATTAGCTCAACCTCAATGCGACGTAGAACTCAGACACGGTTTAATAATCACAGACGATGTAATTCGTATAGTTGATAACGGTCAAACTCGTGTGCAAATTAATAATAATAATCAGTTATTTATTCGTGGTTATTGGGTTGATTTGAGCGACGATGAAAGCAAAGTCCTTGAGCAGTTTAGTAGTGGCATTCGCCACACAGTTCCCGAGTTAGTTAACTTAGCAACCGACGGTGTGCATTTAGGTTTAAGCGCCATAGAGCATGTTGTAGAGGGAATGTCTGATAAAGACCCTGAAGTACTTAAAACCCAGCTTAAGTATGTAGAGCGTGCGTTAATGGATAAATTTAAACGTGGCGATGACTTCTTTTTTATTGCTCCGCAATCACTTTCTCAAATTGATGATTTTTTTACCAAAGAAATTAGCCAAAAAATTCATTCCGCAGTACACGGATCGCTTGGTGCAATTATTGTGTCGTTAGGCGGTGCGTTCAAATCGCGCGAAGGTAATATAGAAGATCGTATTAACGACATGGGTCAGCGTATGGATATCATCACAAAAGAGATTGATAAATCATTGCAAAAAAAGGCGCATCAGTTAGAGCTTAAAGCCTCAGAATACTGTGAATGCTTAAATACGCTCGATGTAACCGAATCTCGTTTGCAAGCTATAGTGCCAGGTATGGCTGATTACGATTTAGTACAAATAAAATCGTAATTGTTTACAATTTTATCTGCACTAAATTAGAGAGTTAGAACTATTTAGATGAATTAATTACTTTTATAAAATCTAATATTTCGATTTCTTGTTTATTTGAACGAGCTACACTTTTCCAATATAACTCAACGACCTTTTTATATTTACCATCTAACTTTTCTGAACAATAAGATAATCTTAAAAGGGAAAACGTATCAGAAGAGTCCATTGATAAAAGTTTCTCGGCAGCTAGGCAAGCATCATCATAATTATGTTGTTTAATTGCTGAATTATATTTTTCCAAATAAGCGTTGTACTCTACTTCTATTGGACTTTGCACTGACTGAAAAGCATATTGTTATAGAGGTTATTAAAATTGCTAAATTACAACGTTTAAATATATTCATTAGAGCTCCTTTTATTTATGGAATGATTATAAAACGAGTGCATTTAGGTATGATACTTTTTTGTAAAATCATATAGGTTATAGCTTAATTTCATCAGCTGTTAGCAATCTATACTCACCACTTGCTAGGTTTTCATCTAATTTAATACCAGCAATTTGTTCGCGGTGTAATTCAACCACTTTGTTATCTACAGCATAAAGCATACGTTTAACCTGATGAAACTTACCTTCACTTATTGATAAACGCAGTCCGTAATTAGCAAGTCGTTCGGCGATAGCAGGGCGAGTTAAATCTTTTTCGTTATGCAGCATCACACCTTCGCGTAATTGCTCTAATGCTTCATCAGTAATGGGCTCTTGGGTTTCGACTAAATAGGTTTTAAATTTATTACTTTTTGGTGATGTGATTTTATGTGACCACTCACCATCGTTTGTAATAATCACCAAGCCCGTGGTGTCTATGTCTAAGCGACCAGCCACGTGAAAGTCACTCATGTTTGGCTCATCGAGTAAATCAAATACTGTTTTGTGAAGCTCGTCGCTATTGGCGCTAACGTAACCAACTGGTTTATTTAGCATGTAGTAGCGCTTACCTAAAAATACCAGCGGTTCACCTTGAAAAAGCACTTCGTCTTGCTGATGAATATGAGAATCATGTGAGGTTACCACTTCGCCATTAACGCTTACTTCTTTGCGTTTTATACTAGCGCGCGCTTTTGAGCGAGGTAGCTCTGCTAAGTGGCTAATAAATTTATCTAAGCGGCAAGGGAATTTCATTTTGGTTCACATTTTTAGTCGGCTACAATGGGCGCGATTATAACGGATAGTGAAATACCATGACAGTGCAGAGCACACAAATTTTAAGCCTATATAAAGCAAAGGTTGCCTCTGGTGAACTAAGTTTTGATGTTGCTCAGCAAAATGCAGTGAGTGCGTTAAATATCTTGAGTGAGCAGTTGCAGACAAGCCATACTTGGTGGCAAAAAGCACCGTTAGTTAAAGGGGTTTATTTGTATGGACCTGTTGGGCGTGGTAAATCTATGTTAATGGATTTATTTTATAAAAACTTAGCTACGACTCAAAAACAGCGTTTACATTTTCATCATTTTATTGCGCAAGTACATGCTCAACTAGCGCAATTGCAAGGTCAAAAAAATCCATTAAATTTAATTGCAAAACAGTGGGCAAAAA
The DNA here is from genome assembly GCF_015864385.1 of Pseudoalteromonas sp. SWXJZ94C. Taxonomy (NCBI): domain Bacteria; kingdom Pseudomonadati; phylum Pseudomonadota; class Gammaproteobacteria; order Alteromonadales; family Pseudoalteromonadaceae; genus Pseudoalteromonas; species Pseudoalteromonas sp. SWXJZ94C. The sequence continues at coordinate 30,223 of NZ_JADYXF010000027.1, read as the reverse complement.
ATATTCGTGTGCTGTGTTTTGATGAATTTTTTGTGAGCGACATTGGTGATGCCATGATTATGGCAAGATTATTCGACGCACTGTTTAAACACGGTGTAGTACTGGTGGCTACCTCTAATGCAAAGCCAGAGCAGCTTTATTATAATGGCTTACAACGAGCGCGGTTTTTGCCCACTATCGATTTAGTAAATAATCATTGTCATATAATTAGTGTTGAAGGGATTGAAGATCATCGCTTTAGACACGGTAAAAATAGTAGTCACTATTTTATTGGCTTATCAGAGTCAGCGTTTAAATCTGCATTTTTAATTGACTATCCTACAGCAGTGCAAAGCAACACAATCAGTGTGCATGGACGTGAGTTACCTTATTTATTAAAAACCGATAATGCGTTAATGATTGATTTTATGGCGTTGTGCTCTGGTCCTCGTAGCGCTAACGACTACATGTTTTTAGCAAAGCAGTTTGATGTTTTATATATATCAAATGTACCAAAAATGGGTGTAAATGCTACGGGTAAAGTTATTGTGCATGGCATTGAAGACAGTTACCAACGCGAAAAGCAAACATTAGATGAGCATACTTTAGATGACGAAGCGCGTCGTTTTATTGCGTTAGTGGATGAGTTTTACGATTGCCATAAGTTGCTGGTAATAAATGCCGAAGCCGACATTGACACTCTTTATACAGGCAAAAAACTAAGCTTTGAATATGCGCGAACGCAGTCGCGCATAGTCGAAATGCAAAATTGGTAACGTTTTAGTTTTATGTAGATCTTGCTCACGCGAGAAGCGGAGCGCCCTTTAACCCTCTTTGTGAATAAGTTACTTAAAACTTTATTGTACAAAGATAAGTAAAAGAGGGGTAAATGAGAAGACATAAACATAGTAATTACGAGCTTTGCTCGTCACGCCAGCAAGCTGTGCGTCTACAAGTAAATTTAACCACAGCGTCAAATTTTACCGGTAGGCGTAGAGCTTGCTCACGCGAAAAGCGCCGCTTTTAATAATTACGAGCTTTGCTCGTCACGCCAGCAAGCTGGGCGTCTACAAGTAAATTTAACCACAGCGTTAAATTTTACCGATAGGCGTAGGGCTTGCTCACGCGAAAAGCGCCGTTTTTAGTAATTACGAGCTTTACTCGTCACGCCAGCAAGCTGTGCGTCTACAAGTAAATTTAACCACAGCGTCAAACTTTACCGGTATGCGTAGAGCTTGCTCACGCGAAAAGCGCCGCTTTTAATATTTATAACTAATAGCTATTCATTGGTCTGTCTAAAGCGCAGCACTCGATTTGCTTAAAAGCATCTATCCTTCTTGGCGTACTATATTTTCAAGGGCACGAATATTAGTAATTAAATCTTGGCGCTGCGGATTTGCTTGTAGTGCTTTTTTTAGGTGCTTAAGTGCATCAGGGTAGTCTTTAGAATCAATTGCTACTTGTGATAATCCAAGCCATGCAGATAACTGATAATCAGGTAATGCTTGTGCACGTACGTACATTAGTTTGGCTTGGGTAAGCTGGTTTTTATTACGATAAATACTTGCAAGGCTAAGTAGGGCATCGCCTAAATTTGGATTGATTTTAAGAGCACTATTTAAACTTTTTATTGCTCCATTTGTATTGCCTTGCTGTATTGCTAACTGTGCGTTGTAAACCGAAAACTGTGCTTGCTCATCACGTGGTAACTGTTTAGTGAACCGTTTAGCGCTGTGTATAAGCTCTTTAGCTAATCCCCATTGCTGCTGCGATACAAGCCATCCTAGTGTTTGCATTGTGGTGTTAATTACTGCTGTTTGTTGTTTTTTACCTGCATGTTTTAAGCCTTGTTTTAATAAAGTAACGGCACGCTCACTGCTACCTTGGCTTAAGTGTAATTGTGCAGCAAGAAGCTGATTGCTCGTATCTTTAGGGTTAAGTTTAAGTGCGACTTCAATTGCCGCAAGTGCATTTTTATTTTGTTCTAGTTGCAATGCAATTTGTGCACGTTGCAACCAAAGTTCTGCGTTATCAGGGTTTTTGTTAAGTAACTCTTTTAATAATGCATTAGCTTGATTTAAATCACCTGATTCAATTAAAGCAAATAATAGCCCTTGCTGATATTGACTTGTTTCTGGCGCTAGCATAAGCGCTTGGCGATAGGCTGCTACAGCGCTCCAAGGTTGATTATGTTGCACATGAATATAAGCAAGCTGTGCATAGCTTTGTGCATCAGCCTGACCCAACTCAATAGTGCGAACTAAGTGCGTTTGCGCTTTATTGTAGTTTGCTTGTTGCATGTACAAAAGGCTTAAGCCTTGGTGCGCTTGTATTAAACTTGGTGATGCTTTTAAACATGCTAAATAAGCGGCTTCGGCTTTATCAAAATCTTTTATTGAAAGCAAAACTTGTGCGCGCAATAAGTTTAAAGCGGTGCTGTCTTGATTCATATCACGATTTTTAAATAGTGCAGCAACTTCACTGTAATTACCGGCTTGTAATAGCGGTTGTACTTGGCGGGCAAAACCGCGCTCGGTTGGCTCAATAAGTACTTCAGTTGGACCTAATAACTTATTATTTATTGCCAGTTGCCATGTAGGATCGCTAGGTGTAAGTGTCACTTTTAGTGGCGCATTAGTATCACTAGCAGCGGTTGCATGCACGCTACTTACACCTAATAAAGGCAATGAGCACATTAAAGAAGTAATAAATGCGCGAGTTAATGGTTTTAGCGTTTTAATTGCGTTCATATTTTTCATTTTAATAGGGCTTAAGGTTTAAATTCAATTGGCCAAATAAAGCGAGCGCGTACAGTCTCACCTTCTTTTTTAGGTGCACTAAAGCGGCTTTGTTTAATAATTTTGTCGATTGCGGGTTTTAGTTCTGGGTATGGGTTTTGCACTACCTCAATTAAACTTACCTTACCGCTTTCATCTATAAACACGTCGAGCTTTACAGTGAATACATCAATACCTTGACGGGTTAAACTCTTTGGTAAAATCGCTTTTACTGGCGTAAGTAAAGTAGGTAAACCATCAAGCTGATTTAAGCTAAATGCATCCCAATTTACACTTATTGATTGCAGTTGTGGTGTATTTACTTTAATGCTTGGCGTATCGGGTTTTACAACATTTAAATTACTATTAATTTTAACCTTAACAGCCTGAATAGAAGCACCAGCGCCTTGTACAGTTAAGCTTTGCATCGGCTCGTTTGCTTGCTGTTGTTGTATTGAGGGCGGAGGTGGAGGTGGTAATGCAACCATTGCTACCTCGCGCACAATTACTTTGTCTTGCACCACGTGCTCAGCTAGTTGCCCAAGCCATAGTAATAACAATGCCGCTGTAAGTACGAGTAAACTTAAACCAAAGGCAAATAATGGATGGCGAATATTACGTTTTTTTTGAACCAGGTTAATAGCGTGCATATTATTGTTTGGTCGCTAAATTAACTTGCGCTGCACCGGCAAGCTTTGCTTCATCAATTACTTGAACTAATAACTCAGTAGGAACTGATTTGTCAGCTTGAATAACCACGGGGCGTTGCTGCTGTTTTAGCATTTGTTCTACGCTGCTGCGCACACCAGCAACACCAATTTGGCTGCCATCAAAAAAGACTTGTTGGGAGTCGGTAATTGCTAAAAATATAACTTGCTGCTCAAGACGACTTGCCGATACTGCTTGAGGTTTATCTACTTCAACGCCACTTTCGCGTACAAATACGGTGGTAACAATAAAAAATATTAGCAAAATAAATACAACGTCCAACAAAGGCGACATATCAATATGCTGCCCTGACTCTTGCTCTAACCGATGTTTTAAACGTGATTGCATAACGGTTATCCTAACTGCTTACTTGGTATATTTTGTTGTGTGTGTAATTTAGGGCTACGTTTCAAATAACCTAAGTACGCTTGCATTAGCCATGCGGGAATGGCGCAAACAAGCCCAAGCTGGGTTGTAAGCAATGCATCGCCAATAGCTTCACTCATTAACTCGTTGTGCCCCAGTGCCATTACTTTAAATGTATCGAGCAAACCAACAATAGTACCGAGTAAACCAAGCAGGGGCAGGGCGGCAGTTAAAATAGAGCTAACTTCTTGCCAATAACCTGTACGCTGTGCCTTGTAATGTTTTAAATGTAATAAGTCATGAAAAATCAGCTGGTACACAAACAAAGCAAGTAAAATAATAAACCAACAAATAGGATTACCAATAATTTGATCAAACATTATTTATCTCCTTTTTCTAACTGACTTAGTTGCAATGCAAAGCCCTCTAGTTGGCTGTAATAAGCTTTAGCTTTGCGCGATAGTAGGGCGTTTAACACCAGTGCTGGTATAGCAACTACTAAGCCAAGCTCGGTAGTTATTAGTGCTTGTGCAATACCGCCCGATACAACTTCTGGATCGCCCGAACCAAACAAGGTCATCATTTTAAATGTTTCGATCATGCCGCTTACGGTTCCCAATAAACCTAATAATGGAGCTACTGCAGCTGTAACTGCAATTGCGCCAATAAAGTTATCAAGCTTATGCTTATCGTGAATTAATTGATTAAACAATTGATCGTCTCTCACTTGCCCTTTTTCACTTTGCAGGGTTAAGTTAAATAACTGTTTTTGCATACCAGCAAATTCATTTGTATTTTCAGCTTTAAAAAATTGCTGTAATTGCATTTGTGAATGCATTTTAATTTTGCTTAAACGCAATAGCTGCGCGGCTTTTAATAACGCAATAGTCAGTGCAAAACAGGCAAATAAAATAATAGGAATAGCCCATAAGCCACCTTTTTCTAAGTGTTCAAGCGGGCTCTCTTGCTGTGCTTGGCTGGTTACTAAGTGCGTTAAACTAGGGTCGAAAGTAAGTAATGTAGACCCCACACCATTTTGTTTTAAGGTGTTATCAAGTGGGTTGTCGTTACTTGTTGATTGTACTAACGCTACTTTTAATGCATTAGATTCATCATCTAAATTTAATAGACCTGCAAGTTTAGGTGTTTGCGTGCTAAACCAAGCTACAGGGCCGACTTGCAAGGTGCTTGCTTGGCTTAATTCACCATTACTAAGCACAACAGGCTGCTTTTTAAAGTGTGGGTAAAGCGCCTGTTCTTGATCGCTAATTAGTGAAACAACTTGGCTTAATAATTCGTTTTGATTATTAGTAACATGCTCGCTATCACTATTTTGGCGGACAAAGCGATTTAATAAATTAAGTTGGTATTGCTGTTGTTGCTGCCATGTATCTAGACGTGTTTGCAGCTGCTCTAAACTTAAAGTGTCTTCATCAGCAAGGCGGCGATTTACCGCAGCCTCTTCACGTAATTTACTAAGTGATTGCTGTTTATTAAATATTTTTTTACCAAGTAAGGCTTGCTCTTTAGCAACACTGTTTTGCGTGTTACTTAGCGTACGCTGCGCTGTTTTAATATCACTTAAAATACTTTTTTTAGCGTCATCACTGCTTGCTGCAAAAGAAATGTGTGCGCTGAATAATAAAACTAAGATGCTAAACGTTTTAAATGTGTGGGCAAAAGTCATTACTTAACCCCTTTTTGCGTATTGTTTGCATAACTTAAAATAGGCAGTGTTACCCAATCAGCAGCGCGCTTTTTTTGTTGTACGGCTATTCCTAACGCAACTTGCTCAGCGTTAATGCTAGGGTCAAACTCCCATTGCCAACCTAAATCGCTTGGAAAGCCAATACCCACATAGCTCAAGTCTTCACTTACAAACCATGCTTGCGCTGCACCAAGGTAGAGCTGCTTAACCCATACTTCTTGTCCGTCTGGGTGCTTAATTGCCATTTCGTGTATGGAAATACGTTGTTGAAAATCACGTAGTAATTCCAGCATTTTAAGTGCAGTTTGTAGCTTGTCGGTAGTATTTAACTGTGAGTTAGTTAAGTCACCTGCATTTTTCCAGCTGGTTAATAGCGGTGGAGGTAGCTGTACTTGTAATGAAAGTAACTGCTGGGAAATACGTGCGAGTTGATCGTTTAGTTGTTGCTGATCATTTTCTAATTCAGCTTGCTTAGTGACAAGTTGCTCGCGTTTTTGGGTCAATTCGCTGGTATTCTTTTGCCTGCGTTGGTTAAGCTGACTAAGTTGCTGCTGCTCGGCATCTAAAAGCGTTAAGGTTTGTTCCATACTACTTTTTTGATCAAGCCAGTGTGTATTTAGTTCACTGTTTTGATTTTCTATTTGCAGCCATTTATTGACGAGTTGTTCTAATTCGCTAACCGTATCGGCCTTTACTGCCATGGCGCTACAAAGTGCGATAACCACACTTATTGGTTTAATTAAGCTTCGCATTACTTAACAACAATCCTGAAAGTTACTACAAGCAATTACCGGGGCGTAATTACTGTTAATTTTTAAGTACGTATACAATATATGAATTCACATAACAACACAACTGATAACAATTATCGTTTACATTGCGTTATTGTGGTGGTAGGATTCTGCCGAAATTAAATATGTACCTTCAATTAACAATAGTTAAGTGCTTAACAAAACCTCGGAGTAACCATGAGTAAGCCATCGAATAAAGGAAATGCCTTCATAAAGCCAATTGCAGCGGTTGTTACAGCGACTCTTTCAACTTGGGCAAGTGCACAAGATGTTCAAGAACTATCGGTAACAAAAGCGCAAACTAAGGCAGAGTCTAGCTATGTTGTGGAAGAATCAACATCGCATAAATATACTCAACCGCTATTAGATACTGCTAAAACAGTCACTGTAATTAACCAAGCGGTAATGAAAGACCGAAACGTAGATAGCTTACAAGATGCACTACGTAATGTGTCAGGTATTTCTTTAGCTGCTGGTGAAGGTGGCTCACCTACTGGCGATAGCATGTCTATTCGTGGTTTTAGCGCTACAAATGACATTTTTGTTGATGGCATTCGTGATATTGCAGGCTACACGCGCGATATTTATAACATTGAAGCGGTTGAAGTAGCTAAAGGTCCTGGCTCTGCTGTATCTGGTCGTGGTGCTACGGGTGGTAGTGTTAACCTAGAAACTAAAAAAGCAACATTAGGTGAGTTTAACGATGTTTCACTGCGTTTAGGAACTGAAAATGATTACCGTGGTCGCTTTGATACCAATATTGAAGTAAACGAAACGAGTGCGTTACGTATAAATTTACTTGCTGATAAAGGCGATGTTGCTGGCCGTGATTATGTTGAAAACGAAACAAATGCTATTGCAGTTGCATTTGCAACGGGGCTGGGCACTGATAGTCGCTTTGATATAAATTTTGAGTATCAACGTCAAGACAACTTACCTGATTACGGCATTCCTTGGGTTTACAGCGATACGCCTGTAGCTGAGCTTGCAGATAGCGCGCGTTCGCCTTCTCCTGTCGATTTTGATAACTTTTACGGTAATATTTACCGTGATTACGAAGATATTGAAGCTTATTCAACAACTGCACGTTATGAATATGATTTTTCAAAAAATACTATGGTTCGTGCTCAAGCGCGAATTGGTACTGTTAAGCGTGAGTCTGTAACAACCGCACCGCGTTATTTTTCGGTGACAACTGATACAGATATAACATTTGCTGATGAAAAAACACGTGATACAAATAACTCGCTTGTTGCATTCCAGCTCGATTTAATTGGTAATTACCAGTTTGCTGGTTTTACTCATGATGTAGTGGTAGGTGTTGAACTTGCTAATGAAACATTTACCCGTTACAACTTTGTTGCAACTACACCAGACAATTTAATTGAAGACGGAATACGTAACGATTTATACAACCCAGATGCAACAATTGCATTTACAGGTGTATATGGTCGTGATGGTACAAGCATAGAAGCAAAAGCTAAAAACCAAGCTATTTATGCATTCGATACTATAACGCTTAATAAGCAATGGGAAGTAACGGGTGGAGTTCGTTTTGATAGCTTCACTACTGATTATCATAATGATTACGATGATCCAAGTGCGTTAATTACAACAAGCGATGACTTATTTAGTTGGAATGCAGCTGTTGTGTATAAACCAGTAGAAAATGGCAGTATTTATTTAGGCGCGGGTAATTCATTTAACCCATCTGCTGAAAGTCTTACTGTTTCTACTCGCAGTAATGCAGCCGATTTAGATGCCGAAGAAAGCCGCAGTTATGAGTTAGGAACTAAGTGGAGTTTAGTTGACGGTCGCTTACAAGCAAATGCAGCATTATTCAGTACAGAAAAAACGAATGCCCGTACTGACAGCCCTTTTGCTGATGATACTTCAGATGAATTACTTGGTGGTGAGCAAAGAGTGAGAGGCTTAGAGCTTTCTGCTACTGGCTTAATTACTAAAGATTGGACTGTTATTGCATCATACACTTATCAAGATAGTGAAGTGACTAAAGCACTTGGTGATGACATATCTCAAATTGGTAACGAACTTGCTCGTACACCTAAAAATAGCGCAAGTGTGTGGACTACCTATGACGTGTCTGAGCAATTATCGTTTGGTGTAGGCGCGCAATATGTAGATGAGCGTTACAATGGCACAACTTCAACACGCTCTCGTGCGCCAGGCTACACTATTTTTGACTTTATGGTTGCTTATGACGTATCAAAAGATTTGAGCTTACAACTTAACGGTGAAAACCTTGGCGACAAAGATTACGTTGACCAACTTGGCGGTGGTCACTTTGTACCAGGTAGTGGGCGTAAATTTAGCTTAACGGCAAGCTACTCTTTTTAAATTTTAGTTAAAGAGTGCATAATAACTAAGGGCAGATATTTCTGCCCTTAGTTATTTATAATACCAACCTAATTGAGTTTGAAATTTATTTAATTCACTAATTTATTCAAATGCTTATTTAGATTATATTGTTATGTGAGAGGGCGCACATGTTAGTTAAAATACCGCAGTTATTAACTAAAGAAGAAGTTACTTATTGCCATGAGGTTTTACTCAAAGCGCAATGGGCTGATGGCAGTATTACCGCAGGGCATCAATCAACCAAAGCAAAAAACAACTTACAACTTCCTGAAAACAGCCCTGAATGCCGAGAACTTGGCGACATTGTTATGGCCGCACTTGCACGTAACGATTTGTTTATGTCGGCTGCACTTCCCGCAAAGATCTTTCCTCCGCTCTTTAATTGCTATCAAGGCGGGCAATCATTTGGTGTGCATGTTGATAATGCGATTAGACAAGTGCCAGGTACGCCAGTAAAAGTGCGTACCGATATATCAATGACCTTATTTATTAATGAACCAGAGGATTACGAGGGCGGCGAACTTGTAATTGAAGATACCTATGGCTCGCACAGTGTAAAGCTGCCAGCAGGAAGCATGGTGTTGTATCCATCAACCAGTTTACATCGTGTAATGCCAGTAACAAGCGGACGTAGATTAGCCTCGTTTTTTTGGTTACAGAGTATGGTTAATAGCGACGAAAAACGCGGTTTACTGTTTGATTTAGATACGTCTATTCAAGGCTTACGTGAAAAAGTACAAGATAGCCCTGAGATTATTAGATTAACAGGGGTTTATCACAACTTGTTAAGACAGTGGGCACAGACATAATAAAAATATTCGCTTTTAAATATAAGTAATTAAAAGCGACGCTTTTCGCGTGAGCAAGCTCTACGCCTACAGCCAAAACTCAACGCTGTGGTTAAATTTACTTGAAGACGCGCAGCTTGCTGGCGTGACGAGCAAAATTTGACGCCGTGGTTAAACTTATTTGTAGACGCGCAGCTTGCTGGCGTAACGAGCAAAATTTGACGCTGTGGTTAAACTTATTTGTAGACGCGCAGCTTGCTGGCGTGACGAGCAAAATTTGACGCCGTGGTTAAACTTATTTGTAGACGCGCAGCTTGCTGGCGTAACGAGCAAAATTTGACGCTGTGGTTAAACTTATTTGTAGACGCGCAGCTTGCTGGCGTGACGAGCAAAATTTGACGCCGTGGTTAAACTTATTTGTAGACGCGCAGCTTGCTGGCGTGACGAGCAAAATTTGACGCTGTGGTTAAACTTATTTGTAGACGCGCAGCTTGCTGGCGTGATGAGCAAAACTTAACGCTGTGGTTAAACTTTATTTGTAGACGCGCAGCTTGCTGGCGTGACGAGCAAAGCTCGTAATTTCTATTCTTTGGTGTCTTCTCATTTACCCCTTTTTCACTTCTTTTTGTGCAATCGTATTTTAAGTAATTTATTCACAAAGAGGTTAAGAGGGCGCTTCACTTTAGAGAAATCAATGAACAGCTATTCATTATAAATATTAAAAGCGGCGCTTTTCGCGTGAGCAACTCTGCGCCTACAGCCAAAACTTAACGCTGTGGTTAAATTTACTTGTAGACGCGCAGCTTGCTGGCGTAACGAGCAAAGCTCGTGATTTCTATGTTTTATGTTTTTTTACTTATCCTTTATAACCGTTGGGATTGTTTGATTGCCAGCGCCATGTATCTTGCATCATCGCGTCTATACCGCGCACAGCTTCCCAACCAAGTTCGTTAAGTGCTTTTTCTGGTGCGGCATAACAAGCTGCAATATCGCCAGGGCGACGAGGTGAAACTTGATATGGCACAGCTTGATCGCTAGCTTTAATAAATGCGTTAACCATTTGTAGTACAGAATATCCGTTACCAGTACCTAGGTTATAAACTAACGCACCCGTGTTAGTCGCTATTTTATCGAGCGCTTTTAAATGACCAATTGCTAAATCTACTACGTGTATGTAATCGCGCACGCCAGTGCCATCAACGGTATCGTAGTCATCGCCAAAAACAGCAAGTTGTTTTAATTTACCTACCGCAACTTGCGCTATAAATGGTAAAAGGTTGTTTGGAATACCATTAGGATCTTCACCAATTAAGCCCGACTCGTGCGCGCCAACAGGATTAAAGTAACGCAAAATAGCAAACGCAAAGCGCTCGTCTGATTTAACAATGTCTTGCAGCATCATCTCAACCATAAGTTTAGATGTGCCGTACGGATTTGTAGTACCGCCTACAGGAAAGTCTTCTTTAATAGGTAAGCTAGCAGGGTCGCCGTATACAGTAGCAGATGAGCTAAATACTAACTTAAATACACCAGCGTCACGCATAGCATCAACAAGCGTTAAAGTACCTTGTACGTTGTTTTGGTAGTATTCAACCGGTTTAGCAACCGATTCTCCCACTGACTTTAAGCCCGCAAAATGTATAACACTATCAACAGTGTGCTTAGCAAATACAGAATCTAAAAAAGATTTATCGAGAATGTCGCCTTGGTAAAAAGTAACGTCTTTGCCTGTGATTTTTTTTACACGTGTGAGTGATTCTTGTGATGAGTTACTTAAATTATCAATAACAACAACATCTTTGCCTTGCTGTAGAAGTTCTAAAACGGTATGTGAGCCAATATAGCCTGCGCCGCCGGTTACTAAAATAGTCATAAAAGCTCCATGGGTAACATTTTCAGTTGTATTAATTTCAACATACATTACGATTATTTACATGCTTTATCTGTAATTTTTATTGTTTAAATTAGGTCTTTCTTTAATAAGGCAGTTAACTTATTTTTCTCTATATTTTTATGTACTTTAGACGCTACTTAGGTTCGTGATTAAGTTATAGTTAATAAATAGCTGCTAATATAAATGTAGTACTGAGTATTGGTATATTAATAGTAGAGTACTAAATATTTTAATATTGATACAGTGCTTACCCTAACTACACTATTGTAGTTAGACCCCCTTTTGTGGAGAAAGATATGAATTCAGTTAAAAAAATAGCAATGGCAATGTGTATAGCATTACCTGCATTTGCTCATGCAGGCGAGTCAATTGTTAAATGGCATGACTTTAATGATTATCGCGATGTACGCCCATCAAACCAAGCTAAAGGTTCGTATCATAAAAATATTGCCGCTAGTTTTGAAAAGCATATGGCTAAATTAGCAGAGCAGTTGCCAACAGATTATAAATTAAATGTAGAATTTATCGATTTAGATTTAGCGGGTGACGTGCGTTACGGCGGTATGGATGAAATTCGCGTAGTAAAACCAATCTACTTCCCACGCATCAAAATAGACTATTCCTTAACCGACAAAGACGGTACCGTACTTAGTAAAGATAGTGACGTAGAGCTTAAAGATATGGGCTTTATGAATAAGATTAAAATGGGTAGAGATGAGTCGTTTTATTACGAAAAACGTTTACTGACAGAGTGGTTTGGTGAGCAAATATTACCGAGTTTAGATTAGGAAGTGTTGACCTTTGAGGATTGAAACTTGTTCAACCTCGAAAAATAAACAGCCCTAACATAAAAATGCCGCTAAATAGCGGCATTTTTATTTTTAAGCTGATTGGTATTACTTAAAAGTAGCTAGCAGCGTTAGGATTTGCTGTAACTTAATAACGGTTGTTTTAAGCTTTTCTTCGTTAAAACCATCGGTAGATAAGCTTTCGACATCGGCTGCCACATCAAGTACATACGGTTTAAAACGTTTAGCTTCAAAGTTAAAGCCTGAATCGGCAGTAAATAAGGCTTTAAACTTACCGAGACCTTGCTGTTGAAGCTCGTCGAGTTTTTTGTCAGCATCAAGTGCCTGACGGTAAACAATTTTTAAGTTGGCATTGAGTTGTTCAATAATAGAATCCATGGTTTTCCTAAAGCTTTGCACTGCATTGCCGACATAATACTTGGATTACATTTAAAAGTCAGGTTTGTTATATGAATATATCAGGCACAAGTTTACCCGCTGTTTCTGGCTCAGGCCAAGGCAGTGAGCTTTACAGCGCTGCTTTATCTAAAAAGCAGCAATTAGCAGATGGCGCGGCGGCTCTTGCACTTATTGAAGGTGCTGCACAATCGTCAAGTGCGCAAACACCGGCTAAATCGGTAACTGCATCATTGGGTAATAACGTAAATATATACGTTTAAATGCTAGCTTAAATTAGCTTAAGATCGATAGGTGTTTTGCTTTTTTGACCACCTATTTCTCTTACTAATTTAGGCACTAAAAATCCAGGCAGAGCTTTTAATAGCTCTGCCATTATTTCAATTGCTTGTGCTTCGTTAATATCAAAGTGGCTCGCCCCTTCAACTTTATCAAGTAAATATAAATAATATGGCAATACGTCTGCATCAAATAATGCTTCGCTTAGGTTTATTTGCGCATCAACGGTGTCGTTTATATCTTTTAAAATAACAGCCTGGTTTAAAAGCGTAACGCCTGCAACTTTAAGTTTTTGCATTGCGGCTTTAAAGTCAGCGTCTATTTCGTTGGCGTGGTTTATGTGATTAATAAAAATAATTTTTAATGGCGATTTTGCTAATCGCTCACATAACTCATCGGTAACTCGCGCAGGAATAACCACTGGCAAACGGCTATGAATTCGCATTCGTTTAATTTGTGGTAATTGCTCAAGCTCATCTAAAAACCAGCTTATTGCATCATCTTTTGCCATAAGTGGATCGCCACCACTTAAAATTACTTCGTTAATATCAGCATCTGATTTTATATAGCTCAGTGTTTCAAGCAGACTTTTTTTATTGAGCTGATTTTCTTGATACGGAAAATGCCTTCTAAAACAGTAACGACAATTTACAGCACAGCCGGTTTTAAACATGACCAAAACACGTGATTTATACTTATGTAAAAGGCCAGGTTGGTCGTTATCTTGCTCAAGTAGGGGATCTTTATTAAAACCCGATTTAGTTAAAAACTCTTGATGACGTGGCATTACTTGCAGCAAAAGGGGATCGTTTGGATCGCCTTTGCGTATTTTTTTTATAAAAGGGATAGGCACGCGTACCGGAAATAAACTACGGGCTTTTAGGTCGTTTTCATGGACTTGGCTCGATAAACCGACCATTTCAAGCAAGGTTTTTGGGCAGGTAACTACATTTGCTAATTCTTTTTGCCAGTTTTTATGCAAATTTGCTTCATTTCTTTGTATCATTGGCACGTAGATTACTCGAAAAAATATAAATAGAGGAAACGATGGCGAATTATAGCACCAACGAGTTCAAGGGCGGCCTAAAAATTATGATGGACGGCGAGCCTTGCAGTATCTTAGAAAATGAAATGGTAAAACCTGGTAAAGGTCAGGCGTTTAACCGTGTTCGTATCCGTAAACTTATCTCTGGTAAGGTGCTTGAAAAAACCTTTAAATCGGGTGAATCAGTTGAAGGTGCTGATGTAATGGATACAGATTTAGCGTATCTATACACAGACGGCGAATTTTGGCATTTCATGAACAACGAATCATTTGAGCAAATTGCCGCTGACGAAAAAGCACTAGGCGATGCAGTAAAATGGTTAGTTGAAAATGACCTATGTACAATTACATTATGGAATGGCAGCCCTATTGCAGTTACTCCACCTAACTTTGTTGAGCTTGAGATCACTGAAACAGATCCTGGTCTTAAAGGTGATACAGCGGGCACTGGCGGTAAACCAGCAACGCTTAGTACTGGTGCTGTAGTACGAGTTCCATTATTCGTACAAATTGGCGAAGTAATTAAAGTAGACACTCGTAACGGTGAATACGTAAGCCGTGTTAAGTAACACTTAACTCAGCTTAATAAATCCCAGCTTACGCTGGGATTTTTTTTGGAGAAAATATGTCAGCAGATCTTTGGGCACCTAGCGCAAGTATTGAAACACTAAAGCAACGTGCAGCAATATTACGTCGCATTCGTGAGTTTTTTTATGCGCGTGATGTTTTAGAAGTAGAAACGCCAAGTTTGAGTGGTGCGAGTGTAACCGACGTGCACTTAGCCAGTTTTAATACCACATTTGTAGGTCCAGGGCACGCTGATGGACTTTCATTGTTTTTACAAACATCTCCAGAGTTTGCTATGAAGCGCTTGTTAGCGGCAGGCTCAGGCGCTATTTTTCAGCTTTGTAAAGCATTTAGAAATGAAGAAGCGGGTAGTCATCATAATCCAGAATTTACTATGCTGGAATGGTATCGCCCAGGCTTTGATGAATTTGCTTTAATGGATGAAATGGATGAACTAATGCAGCTCGTTTTAGGTGTAGAGCCGGCAACAAGGCTTACTTATCAGCAAGCGTTTGAACAAGCATTAGGGCTCGATCCGTTAACAGCAAACATAGAGCAATTAAAGCAACTTGCCTGTGAGCAAGGATTTGCTGATATAGCCAAAAACGAAACGCATAAAGACACTTTGCTACAATTATTGTTTTGTATGAAGCTAGAGCCAACGATAGGGCAAGAAAAACCGTGTTTTGTTTATCATTTTCCAGCTTCTCAAGCGGCACTTGCACAAATTTGTGAACACGATGCACGCGTAGCAGGGCGCTTTGAGCTTTATTATAAAAATATGGAATTAGCGAATGGTTTTAACGAACTCACTAATGCCAGCGAGCAAGCTAAACGGTTTAACGACGATAACGAATATCGGGCTAATAACGGTTTAAAGCAAGTGCCAATGGATACGCGTTTAATTAAAGCGCTAGAGCATGGGTTACCGCAATGCGCAGGTGTTGCTTTGGGGATTGATAGGCTTGTAATGCTAGCAACCAATAAACAAAAAATTAAAGACGTAATTGCGTTTGACGTGCAAAGAGCGTGATGCTTTGCCTGTAGGCGCAAGTAGCAAACTTGTAGGTGCGAATTTATTTCACGCTCGTGTAACTTGGCTTTAATATTTTAAAAAGTAAAAAGCGAGGTATAAAACCTCACCTACAATAAAAATGTAGACCCGAACCGTAGGTGCGAATTTATTTCACGCTCGTGTAACTTGGCTTTAATATTTTAAAAAGCAAAAAGCGAGGTATGAAACCTCACCTACAATAAAAATCAAACCCAACAACATACGCCAAACCTGTAGGTGCGAATTTACTTCGCGCTCGTGTAATTTAACTTTATAAAAAGCGAGGTATAAAACCTCACCTACAATAAAAATCAAACCTACAATAAAAATCAAACCTACAATAAAAATCAAACCCAACAACATACGCCAAACCTGTAGGTGCGAATTTATTTCGCGCTCGTGTAATTTAACTTTATAAAAAGCGAGGTATAAAACCTCACCTATAAATAAAAAACACCGCGTTTAAATTAAACGCGGTGTTTTTTATTACTTGCTGAAAGCTTTCATTTGAAAGCCAACTGCTGTGTTTTACAGATTAAGCGTAAACGTGACACCTGCTACGCGAGGTTCACCTAGTTGTGTGTATGTATGCGTTGCGTAACCATCTTGTGGGTCATTACCAAATTCAAAACCACGAGTAGGTACTGTTTCGTCAAACACGTTACGAGCCCATGCACGTACTGCCCACATATCAGCTTCGTAGCCAAAGCTTAAATTAACTAAGTTGCTGTTTGGTGCTTGTGAGTTGTGGCTATCAGAGAAGTAGTAATTATCTTTACCTTCAACACCAATCATACCGTAAAGCTCACTTGTAAAGTTATAGCGAGCAGTAAAAGCATATTGATATTTAGGCGATTGTGCTTGTTCGCGACCATCTTGATTTAAGCCAGACTGCGTTACAAAATCATCTATTTCTGTTTCTAAGTAACCAGCGCTGCCGGTAACAAATAAGTTATCAGTTACTTGGTAACTACCTTCAATTTCAAGTCCGTAGTTACTGCCAGAGCTTGCGTTATCAACATAACCGGTAAATTGCTGACCTTCTACTTGCCATGCTTTTAACTGGATGTCGTCGCGGTGCATGTAAAATGCAGCTAAGCGAAGCGTAAATTTGTCATCAAGTGATGAGCCTTTAACACCAAATTCACCACTCCATAAATACTCAGGATCAAAACTAGTATGTTGTTGGAAAAAGTCAGCGCTTAGGTTCAAGCCTTCATCTTTAGCTTTCGCTAGTGCTTCTGAGTTAATACCGCCGGCTTTGTAGCCACGGGTTATGCTGGTGTAGATCATGGTACGATCAATTACTTGATATTCTAGAGCAATTTTACCGCCAACCATTACATCGTCAGTATCTTCTATAAAGCCGTTACTATCGGTGTAGTCACCTTGGTATTGCTCAACACGTAAACCAGTAATTAATGTCGTTTTAGGACCAATTGGTGTTGCTACTTGACCATATACAGCAATATTGCTGGTTTCGTATGTTGATGTAAATGGGCTTGCTAGCCACGTGTATTGGCGTTCTAAATCTACATCACGGCTTTGGTAATAAATACCGGCAACCCAATTACCCGTTTTAGAATTAAATTGTAGGTCGACTGATTGATCATCGCGATCGCGGCTGTAAAGATCTGTTGAGCTGTATCCATCAGGATGTAAACCAGCAGCACATAACTGTGGCTCACTTGCATCATTACATACCCAGTCTTCATCAAAGCTATAAAGTAACTCGGTATCAATGGCTGATAAATTTAGATTTACATCGAATGCATCAAGACCGGTGTAGGTATTAGCGAGACCAATTGCGTAGCTTTCTTGATTATCTTGACCAGGCTCATCGGCAACACTGTTGCGACTGTTATCGAGAGTGAACGCATCGTAGCCGTTATTAATATCGATGTAGTGAAGGTTTAATTCGGTATGTAAATCAGCTGTGAGTTGGCTGTTTAATTTGAAACGCGCTACTTGTTCGTCTTGCTGTTGAGTTTCGTCGTCTAAATATAGGTTATCTACATAACCATCTGACTTTCTTCTAAAGTAACTAACGCGAGCGCTTGTATCGTCGGTTAAGCCTGTACTTGCTGCAAGACCTGCTTCTCGGCTGTTATAAGTGCCTGCGCCTACCTGTAATTTTAAGCTAGGATCGTTTGTTGCCTTAGCTGACTGCATTTGGATCATACCTGCCATGCCGTCTGCGCCAAAGCGTGTACCTTGCGGCCCGCGATAAATTTCTACTTGGTCAATATCAAATAATAACGAGCTGCCACCAAGGCCTGAATAGTTAATACCATCAATAACTAAACCCACTGATGGATTGATCGGATCTACAAATTGTGAACGAAGTCCCACGCCACGAATTTGAATATAACGACCACGCGATGCCCCCGATGCAAAATTAACATTGGCAGCACTGCCTAAAATTTCATCTAAGTAACTTGCACCACGTTGATTAATTTCGTCTTCACTGAATAAGCTTGCACTAGCGCTTAAAGTTTGAATGCTTTCTCGTTGGAAATCGCCGGTAACAACAATTTTTTCTAGGTCGCTATCATCAGCGTGAGCTACAAGTGGTGCACCGAACAGCGGCAATATTGCTGCGGTAATTAAAGACAAACGTAAGTTCATTGGGTTACTTAACTCCATTTTAGGGACTCGTATGGTAGCAATTATTTCAACACATATGCTATAAACGCGGCAATTATACGTTAAATAATCAGGATTACTAATATGACCTTTAAAGTAGACTTTAAAGTACGTGATTACGAATGTGACTTACAAGGTATTGTAAACAACAGTGTATATTTTAATTATTTAGAACACGCTCGCCATGAGTTTTTATACGCACATGGAGTTGATTTTGCTCAACTTACAAAAGATAAAATTCACCTTGTTGTTATGCGCAGTGAAATGGATTATAAACACTCACTATTACCGAGTGATGAATTTTATGTTGTTGTAGAGCCTTTGCGTATTAGCCGTTTAAAGTTTGGTTTTAAGCAAACGATAGTTCGTAAGCACGATGAAAAAGTAATGCTTAATGCATTAGTAATAGGAACTGCGGTTAATGAAAAAGGACGACCTTTTTTACCGGAGCAAATAAATAACGTGTTCAAAACTACAACTTAATGATTAAAAGAACAACTTTTAAACTATCATAGAACAAAATTTACATTTAAAACATGCATTATTAACGGATAAATCGCATAAATATTGTTATTATTAAAGTAATTATACAATGAGTTAGCAATAGTATGAAATTAGCAGCAATACCGATGCTTGTAATCGGTTTGTGTGTTGGTTGCGCATCGACAGGGACGGTTACTAGTGAGCAGCTTAAATACACGCAATGGCAATTATCACGTGTAGATGGTTTAGCAATTCCGCCTTCTTTTAATGCCTCAATGAGTTTTATTGAAGCGCTACAAGTAAATGGTTTTGCTGGGTGTAATAAGTTTTTTGGTGAAGGTGAGCTTGAAGAGAGTAGCCTAACTGTAAACAAAATTGGTATGACTAGAAAGTCGTGCGGCGAAGAACTTGATGAGTTTGAGCAACAGTTGTTAAAAGCGCTTAAACAAGGTGCAGAGCTTAAAATGCAAGACCAACAATTAGTCATGCAAGGCGAGCAAACATTTGTGTTTATTCCTAAATAATTTTGAATTTTTGAAAAACAGCCCCTTGCGGGCAATTTTTAACTGACGTACACTCAGCGCAGATTTGATGGATAGTATTTTCAAATCAACGAACAGAATTTATATATCAATACTTGTCGGAGTGCCAAAGCTAAGTAATTAGTTTGTGGCTGAGATCGCGAAAGCGGGATCCGTGAACCTGATCAGGTTAATACCTGCGTAGGGAACAAGCTGCCTAAAATGGGACGCTTGTGCGTCTTTTTTTATGCGCACAATAAAGTGATTTTAATTATTTTAGGCTGCAAAGTAGCATAAACGCTACTTTACGATCTTTCTCTATTCCTCGGAATATCTGGCAAGACAATCCTTAAGCAATGAGGTAAGTCATGTCAAATACTACAAATAAAGCGTCGCGCCGAGAAACTCGTGCTGCCGCGTCTGAATATATTTATAACTTAACGGGTCAACCGTTCCCAAACTCTCATAAAGTATACGTTGAAGGTGCTCAACCTGGCGTGCGCGTTGGTATGCGTGAAATTACATTAAGTGATACGTTTATTGGCGGTACAGATGAAAACCCTGTTTATGAGTCAAACGATCCGCTACGTGTTTACGATACGTCGGGTCCGTATACCGATCCTAATTTTGAACTAGACGTACGCAAAGGCTTACCAAAATTCCGTGAACAATGGATTGAAAGCCGTGGTGATACAGAAGTTTTAGAGTCAGTTACGTCGCAGTTTTCGCAGCAACGTATGGCAGATGAAGGGCTGGATCATATTCGGTTTGATCACCTTCCAAAAATTCGCCGTGGTAAAACAGGCAAAAACGTAACGCAAATGCATTACGCACGCCAAGGGATTATTACTCCTGAAATGGAATATGTAGCTGTTCGCGAAAATATGGGGCGTGCAGAAATTCGTAAAGAATTACTTGCGGCGCAGCATAAAGGCGAGTCGTTTGGCGCGAGTATTCCTGAATTTATCACTCCAGAATTTGTACGCGACGAAATAGCCCGTGGTCGCGCTATTTTACCAAACAATATTAATCACCCAGAAACAGAGCCTATGATTGTAGGTCGTAACTTTTTAGTAAAAGTTAACGCCAATATTGGTAATTCATCGGTCAGCTCATCTATTGAAGAAGAAGTAGAAAAAATGGTGTGGTCTACCCGCTGGGGCGCAGACACCGTAATGGACTTATCGACTGGGCGTTACATTCACGAAACCCGCGAATGGGTTGTACGTAACTCGCCTGTACCTATTGGCACAGTACCTATTTACCAGGCACTTGAAAAAGTAAACGGTGTGGCTGAAGATTTAACGTGGGAAATTTTTCGCGATACGCTTATTGAGCAAGCCGAGCAGGGTGTTGATTACTTTACTATTCATGCCGGTGTATTACTTCGTTATGTACCAATGACCGCTAAACGTGTAACCGGTATTGTGTCGCGCGGTGGCTCAATTATGGCTAAATGGTGTTTAGCGCATCATAAAGAAAACTTTTTATACACGCACTTTGAAGATATTTGCGAAATTTTAAAACAATACGATGTGTGTTTTTCATTAGGTGATGGGCTTCGCCCTGGTTCGATTGCTGATGCCAACGATGAAGCGCAGTTTAGTGAGCTACGTACATTAGGTGAACTGACTAAAATTGCGTGGAAGCACGACGTGCAGGTATTTATTGAAGGTCCAGGACATGTGCCAATGCACATGATTAAAGCCAATATGGACGAGCAATTAAAACATTGTGACGAAGCGCCATTTTATACATTAGGTCCGCTAACGACCGATATTGCACCAGGGTACGACCATATTACCTCAGGTATTGGTGCTGCTCAAATAGCATGGTACGGCTGTGCAATGCTTTGTTATGTAACACCTAAAGAGCATTTAGGTCTGCCAAATAAAGAAGATGTTAAAGAAGGCTTAATTACTTACAAAATAGCTGCACATGCCGCCGATTTAGCAAAAGGGCACCCAGGCGCGCAAGAGCGTGACAACGCATTGTCTAAAGCGCGCTTTGAGTTTAGATGGTACGACCAATTTAATATTGGTTTAGATCCAGACCGAGCTCGCGAGTATCACGACGAAACCCTTCCGCAAGAATCAGGTAAAGTTGCTCACTTTTGTTCTATGTGTGGTCCTAAATTTTGTTCAATGAAAATTAGCCAAGAAGTACGCGATTACGCTAAAGATCTCGAATCACGCGGTATTGATCCAAACAACGCTGGCGACGCTATTGAAATAAAAATGATTGATGTAGAAGCCGAAATGAAAGCTAAGTCAGCTGAGTTTAAGCAAACAGGCTCAGAGATTTACCACAAAGCGGTATAAAGTAATTATCGGCTAGAAGTTAGATATAAATGATAGATGAGATTTTATGCCTCGCTTTTTAATTGATTTTAGAGGCGCGAAGTAAATTCTCATCTACTTGTATTACTAATAACTGCTTTTGGAGGTTTTTATGTTTTATAACATTGCGGTGGTTGGGTTTGGTTTAGCGGGCAGGTTGGCAGCGCTTGGGCTAAGTAAACAGCACCAAGTGACTGTTTTTGAAGCGGACGACGAGCATACAAAAAATAGTGCGGGCAAAGTAGCTGCGGCAATGCTCGCCCCGCTTGCTGAGTCGGTGTTATGCGAGGCTGATTTAGCTTTAATGGGTCTTGATTCAATGAAGCGCTGGCCCGGCATTATTGCTGAGCTTGAAAGTGACGTTTTTTTTCAGCAGCAAGGCACTTTGGTAATTGCGCATCAGCAAGATAAAGGCGATTTACAAAGCTTTGCACAACGTATAAAACCGTTAGCTGGTTATACTGCTGAGCATGTGAATACCCAGCAAATTACAATGCTTGAACCTGAACTTGCAGGGCGTTTTAATCAAGGTCTATTTTTACCCTGCGAGGGACAAATAGATAACCAAGCATTTTATAAAGCCAGTTTTACACAGCTCAATAAACGCAAAGTAAAATTTGTATTTAATCAGCGCGTAACCATTAGCGACAACAAAATAAACAATCGACCATTCGATTACATTATAGATTGTCGTGGGCTTGGTGCTAAAAATACTCAAAGTGATAAACCGCTTAGAGGCGTGCGTGGCGAAGTAGCAAGGTTATACGCACCAGAGGTCAGTTTAACGCGACCAGTGCGTTTAATGCACCCGCGTTATCCAATTTATATAGCGCCTAAACCCAATAATGAATATGTAATAGGTGCGACTGAAATAGAGTCACAAGACAGCGGCGCGGCAACAGTGCGCTCAACTCTTGAGTTACTTTCAGCGGCTTATACCGTACACAGCGGATTTGCCGAAGCACGACTACTTAATATTCAAACCGGATTGCGGCCCGCATTTAGTGATAACCGCCCAGAAGTATCACAAGTTGGCAGTGTAATTAGCATTAATGGATTGTATCGCCATGGTTATATGTTGGCGCCAGCATTAGTAGCTGAAGTAATTTCACGAATAGAGTGAGAATAAAATGAACATTACAATTAATGGTGAGCTACTTAATGTTAATAGCAAAGCACTCGTTGAGGTACTTCAAAGTTTTGGTGCAGTCGCGCCTTTTGCTGTGGCTGTTAATGGCGAATTTATTCCACAAAGTCAGCACGGTAACTATGTACTTAATAAAGGCGACAATATTGAGCTATTGTCGCCTATTCAAGGCGGATAAGGCTTATGCAAACTAAAGACTGTTTAAATATTTATGGAGAGAAAATAAAGAGTCGCTTATTAATAGGCTCTGCGCTCTACCCATCGCCCGACATTATGACCCAATCGATAGTCGCCTCTGGGGCTGAAATTGTAACCGTCTCGCTTAGGCGCCAGCAAAGTGCAGCAGCCGGTGATGACTTTTGGCAGTTAATAAAAAATACAGGTTTAAAAATACTCCCTAATACCGCAGGGTGTCACAGTGTTAAAGAAGCTATAACGCTTGCAAAAATGTGCCGAGAGGTATTTGCCACCGATTGGATAAAGCTAGAGCTGATTGGCGATGATTACAATTTACAACCAGATCCTTTTGCATTGCTTGAAGCGACAAAAATATTGATTGATGATGGCTTTAAAGTATTGCCTTATTGCACCGATGACTTAGTACTTTGCCAGCGTTTAAATGAGCTAGGTTGTGAGGTGCTTATGCCATGGGGAGCACCAATAGGCACCGGTAAGGGATTGTTAAATAGCTATAATTTAAAAACTATTCGAGAACGCCTACCTGATACCACATTGATAGTAGATGCTGGTTTAGGTTTGCCATCACATGCCTGCCAAGCACTCGAAATGGGGTATGATGCGGTATTATTAAATTCAGCCATTGCAGGTGCTGGCTGCCCAATCACTATGAGCCGCGCATTTAAAGCCGCAGTTGAAGCAGGGCGCTTTGCATACAAAGCAAAAGCGATGCCTGAAAAAGACGTTGCAGCTCCATCAACCCCAACAATGGGCATGCCATTTTGGCACCAAGAAAAATAGCAGTTTTATTAAAAATATGAGCATTTTATCTAATTAAATAGCTCGTTAGTTCAATGTAATCGCTGTGAGGAGACAAATATGAATAACGTAGTATGGACAATTGCCGGCTCTGATTCTGGCGGCGGTGCAGGCATTCAAGCAGACATAAAAGCAATGCAAAGTTTTGGTGTACATGGGTGTACTGCTATTACAGCATTGACTGCGCAAAATAGTTTAGGTGTAGAAGCTATTAATGCAGTGTCAACTGAGATTATTGAATCGCAGTTACTTGCACTCGAAAAAGACATGAAAGCCAAAGTGATAAAAATTGGCATGTTAGCCAACGTGCAGCAAATTCAGTTAATCAGCGAGCATATAAGTCATTATAAAGCTAAATGGCCAGTGCCTCCCGTTATTGTATATGACCCTGTCGCTATTGCCTCAAGCGGTGACTTACTAACAGAAGAAGACACGGTAAGCGCAATAAAAGAATGTTTACTGCCGCTGGTAGATGTAATAACTCCAAACACACACGAAACACAGTTATTAACCGGTGTGTATTTAATTGGTCCGACTGCAATAAAAGAAGCGGCTAATAAGTTATTAAGCTGGGGCGCTAAAGCCGTTGTTATTAAAGGCGGACATTGGGATTACCCAAGTGGCTACTGCATTGATTATTGTATTGATAGTAATATGCAAAATGGTGAAGAATACTGGTTAGGCAACCAAAAAATACAAACACCGCATAACCACGGCACCGGATGTAGCATGGCTTCGGTCATTGCTGCGTGTTTAGCTAAAGACTACCCATTAAAAGATGCATTTATTTTAGCTAAAGCGTATATAAACCAAGGACTAAAACAGTCTGTTCGATACGGCGAGGGGATTGGGCCGGTTGCTCAGACCTCGTTCCCCACTAATTTAGCTGACTACCCACAAGTAATTGAGCCAGGTAGCTGGCTGGGCGATGAACTAGATTTTGATGTGCCGCTTGATTTTAATATGGCTGCTGATTTTTCACCTTGTGAAAGTAAATCGCTTGGTTTATATGCGGTTGTAGATAGTACCGATTGGCTAGAAAAATGCTTACAACAAGGCATTAAAACAGCGCAGTTACGCGTTAAAAATAAAACGCAAGACGAGCTTGATGAGCTCATTAAGCAAGCTGTTGAGCTGGGCAAGCAATACAACGCACAGGTTTTTATAAACGACTACTGGCAGTTAGCTATTAAGCACGGTGCATATGGCGTGCATTTAGGACAAGAGGATTTAGAGATTGCTAATTTAGCCGCTATTAAAGACGCTGGGTTAAGGCTTGGGCTTTCTACCCATGGCTTTTATGAAATGCTGCGTGCTCATAATTATCGCCCTAGTTACATGGCATTTGGTGCTATTTACCCAACCACCACGAAAGACATGACAGGCCAAATACAAGGTCTTGAAAAGCTGATTAAATTTGTACCGCTTATGCAAAGCTATCCAACAGTGGCGATAGGCGGTATTGATTTAAGCCGTGCTGAGCAGGTAGCTAAAACCGGCGTAGGCAGTGTTGCCGTAGTGCGTGCGATTACCGAGGCTGATAATTACGTAGAGGCTATAAGCGCTCTGCAAGTAGCCATAAGTACTGCGTATTAATACTAACAAGGTCAGTAAAAGTGAATGAGCTAAGCGATAAAGAAACCCTACGTTACAGTCGCCATTTATTGCTTGAAGAAGTTGGGCTTGAAGGGCAGTTAGCACTTAAATCCTCAACGGTTGCAGTCGTGGGTGCTGGCGGGTTAGGTAGTCCTGCACTTTTATATTTAGCCGCTGCGGGTGTTGGAACGCTTATTTTAATTGATGATGACGAAGTTGAGCTTTCAAACTTACAGCGTCAAGTGCTTTATAAAATAAACCACTTAGGGCAAAACAAGGTGGCTGCAGCGGGTAAAATATTAGCGAGTCTTAATAATCAAATAAAAATAGTAACGCATTGCCAAAAGTTAGATAAGAGTAATGCAGCTAACATGCTAAAAGGTGCTGACATCGTACTTGATTGCTCTGATAACTTTAGCACTCGCTATTGCGTTAATCGTTATTGTATTGCTAATAAAACACCGTTAATTTCGGGTGCTGCATTGGCAACTAAAGGGCAGTTAATGGGCTTTGATTTTAGGCAAAATGATAGCCCGTGCTATGGCTGTGTTTTTCCACAAAGTGAAGCTACACCAGTTATAAATTGCAGTAACGCAGGAGTAATTAGCCCGCTACTTGGTGTAATAGGCTCTATGCAGGCGCAACTTACGCTTAACTTATTGCTGGGGCATGCAGAGGGGGGCGTGTTTATAACCTTTGATGCGCTCACCTTAAAACAACAGCACTTTAAAGTGATTAAAGATTTAGAGTGTAAAGAGTGTGGAAAATAGGTTTTTGAGGGGCTTGTGCCTGTTATTACATGCGGCGTTAAAAAACTAAAAGCTGACGCTTTTAACGTGAGCAAGCTCTACGTCTACAACACAGCGCGTTTCACGTCAAATTCGATATAACAAACGCCGTAGACGCACAGCTTGCTGGCGTGATGGAGGGAGCCTATAAAAATATAAATGGTGTAACCTTCAAGTAGGTATAAGCTAAAAGCTGACGCTTTTAACGTGAGCAAGCTCTACGTCTACAACACAGCGTTTCACGTCAAGTTCGATGTAACAAACGCCGTAGACGCACAGCTTGCTGGCGTGATGGGCGAAGCCTATAAAAATATAAACGGTGTAGCCTAGCCTGCAAGTAGATATAAGCTGACGCTTTTAACGTGAGCAAGCTCTACGTCTACAACACAGCGTTTCACGTCAAATTCGATGTAATAAACGCCGTAGACGCACAGCTTGCTAGCGTGATGAGCGAAGCCCATAAAAATATAAACGGTGCAGCCTGCAAGTAGATATAAACTAAAAGCTGACGCTTTTAACGTGAGCAAGTTCTACGTCTACAACACAGCGTTTCACGTCAAATTCGATGTAATAAACACCGTAGACGCACAGCTTGCTGGCGTTATGGGGGAAGCCCATAAAAATATAAACTGTGCAGCCTGCAAGTAGGTATAAACTAAAAGCTGCGCTTTTAACGTGAGCAAGCTCTACGTCTACAACACAGCGCGTTTCACGTCAAATTCGATGTAATAAACACCGTAGACGCACAGCTTGCTGGCGTTATGGGGGAAGCCCATAAAAATATAAACGGTGCAGCCTGCAAGTAGGTATAAGCTAAAAGCAGCGCTTTTAACGTGAGCAAGCTCTACGTCTACAACACAGCGCGTTTCATGTCAAATTCGATGTAATAAACACCGTAGACGCACAGCTTGCTGGCGTTATGGGGGAAGCCCATAAAAATATAAACGGTGCAGCCTGCAAGTAGGTATAAGCTAAAAGCAGCGCTTTTAACGTGAGCAAGCTCTACGTCTACAACACAGCGCGTTTCATGTCAAATTCGATGTAATAAACACCGTAGACGCACAGCTTGCTGGCGTGATGGGCTACGTCTACAACAAAAAACCGCGTTAATTAAACGGGGTTTTTTTGATTTCTAATTAACGATTGATTTTAGTCGTTAATTTTTGCAAACGCAGTACCTAAGCGAGTAACCACTTCTGGTAATTGATCGTCCAGTATTTCAGCTTTATCAGCACCCCATGCAAGTACCACAGTAGAGCCTAATTTAAAGCGACCCATTTCGTCACCCTTTTTAAGCGTGATAGCGTTATCGCCAGTGGTTGGGTATTTCCAACTAAATACATCACTACCTGCTGGTGGCGTTACTGTACCTGCCCAAATAGTTTCTATACTTGCCACTATTGTTGCGCCAACAAGCACCATAGCAAGCGGACCAATTTCAGTTTCAAAAATTGCTACTACACGTTCGTTACGTGCAAACAAGTTAGGCACGTTTTGCGCTGTAAGCGGATTCACTGAAAATAAATCACCGGGTACGTAAATCATTTTACTTAGCGTACCATCAACTGGCATATGAATACGGTGGTAATCTTTTGGTGCTAAATAAATAGTCGCAAACTTACCGCCTAAAAACGGTATAGTGTCGTCTTGTGAGCCGCCCAATAGCGCTTGTAAGCTGTAATCGTGACCTTTAGCTTGTATTAGCTGTCCGTCAACAATATCGCCTAGCTGGCTGATTGCGCCATCCACTGGATGAATAATAATATTGCTATCTTCGACCATTGGACGCATGCCGTCTTTTAAAGGGCGAGTAAAAAATTCATTAAAGCTTTTATAATGAGCGGGATCTGGATATTGCGCTTCACTCATATCTACTTTGTATTGCTTAATAAATAGTTTAATTAACGTGGTGGTTAACGCACCCGCTTTAGCTGCGGCTAATTTACCCACCACGCGTGAAATAAAATGTTTTGGCATTGCATACTGCATTGCGATTTTAAATTTGTCTAAACTCACAGTTTTTTCCTAAATTATACGCGAGGCGCGCGAGAGCCTGCACGACCATCAGCCATTGTTTCTAAAATTCGGTGGTAGCTGTCAAAACGCAATTGCGAAATTTTTCCATCAGCGACAGCTTCTTTAACTATACAGCCCGGATCGTTTAAATGTTTACAGTCTCTAAAACGGCATCCGCCTATAAATTCTCTGAATTCTTTAAAGCACCACGTTACACGCTCAACATCTAAGTGCCATAACCCAAACTCACGAATTCCTGGTGAATCGATTAAGTTACCGCCACTTGGTAAGTGGTGGAGGCGCGATACAGTTGTAGTGTGCTGCCCTAAGCCACTGTTTTCAGATACTTCTTTAGTTAATATTGCTGCATCGGGTAGTACGGTATTAACTAGGGTAGATTTACCTACGCCACTTTGCCCAACAAAAATATTATTTTTCCCAACAAGTACTTCTTTTAATTCGTTTATACCTTCGCTCGATATATTACTAACAAGTAATACCTTGTAGTCGAGCCTACGGTATATATCGAGGATTTTATCTATTGCGGCAAGACCTTCAGCATCAATCAAATCAATTTTATTGAGCACTAAAATTGGCTCAATGCCCATATCTTCACAGGCAATTAAATAACGATCGATAATGCTAGGGGTAAATTCAGGTAATACAGCCGATACCATTAATATTTGGTCTATATTTGCTGCAATTACTTTTACGCCATCGTAAAAATCAGGGCGGGTAAGTTGTGAGCGACGCTCTTGCGTGGCTTCAATTACACCAGCTAAATCACCTTCGCTTACTTTTGCACGACGAAATAATACTTCATCGCCACACACTAAATTAGACACAGTACGGCGTATATTACAGCGAAGTACATCGCCATTTTCAGTTTCGACATCGGCATGCTGACCAAAACGACTAATTACAACGGCGCTTTCTACTTGACCTAAATTATCGGTTTGCCACTCTTGCGCCCCTTTTTTAGCCGGTTTTGCATCTGCGCTGTTAATACGCTTTTGATGGTTGGCCTTAATCTGACGAGATTGACCTTTACTTAATTTTTTCTGTTTTGCCACTGGAGGCCTATAACCTTAGTTAAATGTCGACTTTCCTAAAAAAAGCTTTAGCTCGACGTATGATGCTAATATGATATATCGAAATGCGTTGGATCTAAAGGAAAGCACCGCTTAGGTAATTATGACTATTAATAAATCAAATTTAATTTGGCTCGACCTTGAAATGACAGGGCTCGAACCCGAGACCGATAAAATACTCGAAATTGCGACTGTTGTCACTGACGCAGATTTGAATATATTAGCCGAAGGACCAACTATAGCTATTCATCAAAGTGATGAATTACTAAATGGTATGGACGAGTGGTGTACCACTCAGCACGGTAAGTCAGGTTTAACTGCTCGTTGTAAGGCAAGTACCTTTGATGAAGCCTATGCTGTAGAGCAAACTTTAGCGTTTTTAAAGCTATGGGTACCAGCTGGCGCTTCGCCAATGTGTGGTAACTCTATTGGGCAAGATAGACGCTTTATGAATAAGTATATGCGCGAACTTGAAGACTTTTTTCATTATCGAAATCTCGATGTAAGTACTATTAAAGAATTAGCGCGCCGTTGGAAGCCTGAAGTTCTTGCTCAAGTGAACAAAAAAGGCTCACATCTTGCTTTGGATGATATTATCGATTCGATTATGGAATTGAAGGTCTACAGAGAAAAGTTTTTTAATTTATAAAAAACACTTGCAAATAGAGCTCATTATTGTAGAATCCTGCCCCGCTCAAGACGATAACCCACGCGGGGTTAGTGTGTTTGAGTGATTGAATTACCATCAATAAATACGGTACTAGCTCAGTTGCTAGAATGTTGAACGCGACCTGTCGCGCACCAACGTAAAATAACTGAAGAAATAAAAGTGCGGTACTAGCTCAGTTGCTAGAATGTTGAACGCGACCTGTCGCGCACCAACGTAAAATAACTGAAGAAATAAAAATACGGTACTAGCTCAGTTGCTAGAATGTTGAACGCGACCTGTCGCGCACCAACGTAAGATAACTGAAGAAATAAAAATGCGGTACTAGCTCAGTTGGTAGAGCGCGACCTTGCCAAGGTCGAGGTCACGAGTTCGAGCCTCGTGTACCGCTCC
>NZ_JADYXF010000026.1:0-72313 GCF_015864385.1 Pseudoalteromonas sp. SWXJZ94C | reverse complement strand
GTTACTACCATACAAATGGCAGCGGGCGATGACGTAGTTAATAGTGATGAGCAAAGTAATGTAGTAGTAAGCGGTGTAATTGATGAAGCCGATGCAAATCAAACCGCCACCGTAATATTTACTGATGTGAACGGTAAGGAAGTAACGGTTGAAAACGTCGCTATTGGCGCAGATGGACAATGGCAAGTTGATGCAGCAGACATAACAACGCTTGCTGATGGTGAAATTACAGCAAGTGTTAGCGCATTAGACGTTGAGGGCAACTTAGCGACTAACTCAACCACTTTCACCAAAGACGCCACCATTAATATTGATATTGATACTGGTGACAACGGTATTAACAGTAAGGCATTTAAAGCGGGTGAAGTAACCACGATAAACGGTACAACTGATGCTGAGGATACCTCTACCGTAACGCTTACTATTTCTGATGGTTCCAACAGTGAAGTAGTAACTACCACTGTTATAGGTGGCGCTTGGAGCGTTAATGATATTGATGTGTCTGCGCTCGATGATTTACAGCAGTGGACTATTGTTGCGGCTGTTACAGACTCTGCAGGTAATACTGCAGAAGACAGCACGCCAATACTTGATGCGCTTGATAGCCAAATACTTAATGAAAGCAATACAGGTAATGGCGGAACAAGTTCAGCGACTAGCTCAATAGAAATAGATAACGCTGACCTTACACTAAGTGCAAATCAATCAGGTCTTAACGGTTTAAAAGTAAATGGTGAAGCTGTAACTGTTACATTAGCAACTGATGGCTTATCACTACAGGTTAAAGACTCACAAGGTAACCTAGTGTTAAGTGTTGCGCTTGCGGGTGGTGAACTTACTACCACGCTACATGCACCAATTGATCACGAAAGTGAAAGTTTACTTACTGATATTTTTGTAGATGCACTACAAACAGATGGCGATGGCACAACCGAATTAGTAGTTGTACCAACAGCCGTTACTATTACCGATTCAGCCCCACAAAGTAGTGACGACAGCTTTACAGTAACAGAAGCCAACACCGATGCGGGTAAAGTATCAACAGGTAGCTTAGTAAGTAACGACAGTGTAGTTGAGGGCGCACCAACAGTTACAAGCGTAACATTTGATGGCGCTGACTATGATGTAACAGCCGATACACCAGCAACAATAGTAACAAGTGAAGGCACATTAACGGTTAACAGCGATGGCACATGGAGCTTTAATGCTATTGATAACCAATATTCTGATCCAGAACCACAGTTTACTATTGAATACACAATAGAGGATCGCGACGGTGTAGGCAGCTCTACAAGTACAGCCACATTTACTGTACAAGATGGCAGCGCAGCAAGTTTTATAAATCAAACAGCTACTTATACTGAAAGCGATTATGGCGTTACAACAACAAATAACAAACCCTTTGCTGTTGTGGCAGGCTCTGATGCATTAGTCGCCGATTCAATCACCTTTGATGACACTATCACAAACTTAAACGCACTTAATTTAACAAGTGCTGGTGAAGCTATTACCTTTGCTTTAAGTAGCGACGGTAAAACAATTACAGGCTCTGCTAATAGCAGCGAAGTGATTAGCTTTAGCGTAAGCGCAACCCAAAATGGCAAAGATTTAAACGCTAATGTACAAACAACAATTAGCTTACCGCTTGATAACCCTAATGGAGAAGATATTGATTTTGCGCTTTCTCTTAACGGAGAGGATAGTGATAGTACAGCAATCAGCGGTGCGGGTAACGTTACCATAACCATTGAAGATGGCGGCGCGCCAGAAGTTGCAGATACTACACCTACAGCAACACGAGTCAATATTGATGAAAGTGGCTTAGACCCTGCTAATAACACCACAGTATCTCAACAAGGTACCGTGAGTACAACGCTGGGCAGTGATTCGTTAAAATCACTTACTTTCTCTACCGACTCGCAACCAAATTTAACTGCCGGTGGCGTAGCACTTGTATACACCTTAAGTGACGACGGACGTACAATAACCGCCAACACAGGTGACGGCACAGAGACTATCTTTATTGCAACGTTACCTGTAATTGATGGTACAGCAAGCCAAAACTTAACTTACGATTTTACATTATATCGCCCATTTGATAACGATACAGGCGAAGAAGGCGGAACAGGCGTACCACTACAAGTAGAAGTGCAAGACACTGATGGCGATAGCGATACAGCAACGTTAAATATTACCGTTAATGATGGTGGCGCTGAGCATACTCAAAATGATATTGATTTAACTGTTTCTGAAATACCTAACAGCGTGGCAGACAATGACGAAGATGGAGATGGCCAAGCAAGTACTGATACTGATACCTCATTTACAGTAACCGCTGGTCTTGATGATGTAGTGGACATGCAAGTTGGTATAGCAAATGGAGCTGCAGTTTTAGATAGTGGCGGCAATCAGTTAACGCAAACCACGCTTGATAAAGATGGTAATAAAGTAACCACTAACATAGTTTGGTTGATAGGCAGTGACGGTACGGCGCAAGGTGTGTTAGAAGGCACTTCAACAGAGGTCTTTAAAATTACGCTACCAGATATAAATGTAGCAGCACAAACGTCTGCAACCTACTCAATTTCATTTGAAATTACCGGTGCAATAGATCATATCTATAGTACAGATACAGATCCAGATACAGATACACCTCAAATCGTGATCCCAGTATATACAAAAGATACCGATGGCTCACAGGTTATAAGTAACGTCACGGTGACATTAAACGACGGTACCAACCCTGCAATAGCTGACTCAGCTGCAAGTGTTGATGAGGCTAACCTCAGAGATAATGACTCAATAACAACAACGGGGCAAATTACAGTCACGCAAGGCTCTGATGAAGTTATTGAGATTAAGCTTGCAGATGACTTTATAACCACCTTTAAAGACAAAGGTTACCGTACTGCGGATGGAAATAATGCAATTACCATAATTGATAAAAACGCTGATGGCTGGTATATCGCTACAGCGAACGGCGAAGATGTTTTACGCGTTAAATTTAATCCTGACGGCTCTTATACCTACGAGCAATTTACAGCAATAGAACACCCTGATGCTGACGGAACAAATACGCAAGATATCAGCTTTGAAGTAACTGCGGTTGATGCTGATGGCGATACTAATAACGCAGCAGTAACTATTACAGTAACTGATGATACACCAACAGTAGATACCACACCTGTCGCTGTTAACCTTGTTGAGGGCGGCGGTAAAACACTCGAACTGCTTGATATTGATAGCAGTAACTTTGTTGGTAACACCAATAATCCAGGTGCAGATGGTGCTAAATTAGCTTCATTTATTTATGGTGGTACAACGTACACTGCGTTTGACTCAGGCTCTGATTCAACCGGTAACTATAAAGAAGTTGCCTTTAAAGGTGAGGGTAACGGTGATACGTCTGGCACATTAAGAGTATACGAAAGCGGTAAAGTAGTAATTAAAACTGACGAGTTTGCTCAAAGCGCTGACGAGAATTTTACAGACTCTATTAGCTATACCGTTATCGACAACGATGGTGATACCGCAACAGGAAGTATTGATTTAACAATAAGTGATTACAAAGGTGAGTTAACCGTTACTGCAACTGACATTAACGAAGATGCCATTGACGGTAGCGGTAACGCTAACAATGCTCGTAGTAAAGTAACCATTACCATTGATAGAGGTGATATTTCTGACCAAAACGAGGAGGTTAGTGAAATAAGAATTGAGGTAGCGTCTTTACAAGGCGGAAAGCTTTACCTTAATGGTAGTTTAGCTACAAACAGTGCCGATGTTACAATTGTGGATGGCTATTATGTATTTACAGGCGATACGTTAATTATCAACGATAATGAGACGGTTACGGTCGCTAATTTAACTTTTCAACCAGCAGAAAATAGCTCCGATTTTTCTAATACTGTTGAATTTAAAGTTGAAACCACAATAACTATCAAAGATGGTGGAACACCACGAGAGTTAAGCGATTCGACTACCATTTCAGTTGAATCAGTAGCCGATACCCCAGAGTGGGATGCTGGTAATACTTACAAATACACCCTAGATGAAGACTCACCTGAAAACCTCACTATTAGTGCAGCATTAACTGATACTGATGGCTCTGAAGAGCTGACTTATGTAATTTCAGGTTTAGATGAAAACTTAGTACTTAAAATTGGCGGCAGAACAATAACTGAAGGTGCAATACTCACACAAAGTGAACTAAATAACTTAACGGTTAGTAATAAATTACATTCAACTGGCGAATATACGTTTGATATTCAAGCAACAAGTACAGAAAAAGACAATAACAGCACAGCAACGGCTGACAAACAAACAGTTATAGTCACGATTAAACCAGTAGCCGACGCGCCAAAATTAGCTGTGCGCGTTGATACAATTAACGAAGATTCAAACCCTCAACTGAGTGACCTAATAAACGGGCAGCTTGTTGATACAGATGGCTCTGAGCGCCTCAAGTACGAAATAGAAATACCAACTTTTACAGATGCTAATGGTAATGAGCAAGTTGTTATATTATTAGATGGTAATGGAGATGAAGTAAGCCCAGTTGATGGTGTTTACACCATTTTTGACGACAATTTAGCAGATTATACGCTTAAGTTACCTGAGCATTTAGCGCAAGAAGAAATTGCACTTAAAGTAAATGCAATTAGTGAAGAAGTTGTAAATGGTAATGTTGATAATAGTGCAGAAACAGGGGTAAAAGAATTTACCTTTAAAGTAGTGGGTGTTGCAGATTCCCCCGTATTAACAAGCAATAATGACTGGGTATACGACGACGCAGGGCTTACTTTAACAAATACCACCGGTGTAGAAGATGAATTACTCACGCTCGACTTTTTATTCGAAAGTGAAGACACCGATGGCTCAGAAACCGTTAGTTTAGTTATTTCAGAATTGCCTGATGGTGTAACGCTTGTAAATGCAACAACCGGAGAGCCTGCTAATTTACCTGTTGTAGGTATTGGCGCTAATGGTAACCCTAAGTACAGCTTGTTAGCCAGCGAGGCTGATAATTATGCATTAAAACCAAGTGCTGATTTTAGTGGTAACGTTGACTTTAATATTACAGTGGTGACTACTGAGCCCGATACCGGTGAATTTAATACTAAAGATACTGAAATTAAGGCAAGTGTTACATTTACGCCGGTTATTGACTCCACCAACTTAAATACAAATGTTGTTGGCAATGAAGACAGCCAAATCTCACTTAAATTAAATCCTGAACTCTCAGATATTGATGGCTCTGAAAGTATTACAAAAGCAATTATTAATAGTATTCCAGATGGTACAACGCTTTATATAAACGGTGTTGAAACAGCTGTTGGTAGTGGGCTAGATGTTACCGACTACTTAAATACCGATAGTGTAACGCTCAAACCTGATGAAGATTACTCAGGCGAGCTTAGCGTTGATATAACTTACACGGTACAAGATACTTCTGCTGCTGTATCAAGTGATATAAATGCAAATATTGCGGTAACCGTTAATGGCAAAGTAGATGTAGCCTCAAGCATTGAGGCTGACGGCGCTGTTACTCGTATCGAAACCACAAATGAAACCATTACTAATGAAGGAAGTGGTAATGAGCGTCAAATTAATTTAACTGGCGTTGCATCATTCTTTGAAGAGGATATAGATGGCTCTGAGCATATAACATACATCGAAATTATCTTGCCAGAAAACTCCTCATTAAAAGTTATTTACATGCAAGATGGTAAAAATATAGCTTCGCCAGATGGGACTGGCCGCTGGGTTATTCCTATAGACGCTGGTACAAGTGACGCCGCTAAAGACGCCATAAACGATTTACTTAATAACGTAATTATTGAAGCTAATTCATCTACTGGTTCTGACGTTGATGTGACAGTTAATGCACGTGTTAAAGACGGTGACGACAGCGCTCTTGTTAGTGGTAACTTTAAAGTACGGTTTGATATTGGTGGAGAGGGTGAAACGACAACGGCCTCACCAGTTAATACATTACAAATTGGGGATGTTACGGCTGATGAAGGCGGTAGCGTTACTTTTGAGGCAAGTGACTTTAATTTAGGCGAAGCTTTATCTCAAGATGTTGATGACAACTATAACGATGTAATTACTATTTATGTTGAGCAGAGCAGCTTGCCAGAAGGCTTCACTATTGAGGGCGATGGTATAATTGCGGTAGAAACAGACACTGGTATAGAGTACATAATTCCTGAAAGCTCGCTAAGTACAATGGTTATTAACAGTAACGACAGTGACTACTCTGGCTTATTAGAGATTCCAGTAAAAATAGTTGCCGTAGACCCGAGTGGCGACCGCGAAATAGATGAAAACCAATCACTACGTGTGGATATTAACCCTGTTGTTGATGGTGGCACCCTAACCGCTGCAACGCAGACAATTAGTGAAGACAATACAAATACATCACTTGGTATTACGTTTACCTCAACAGACGAAAGTACAAGTTCGCAAGATGGCGGTGTTGAAGAAATTGACTTTACTCAGCCAATAACAATTGAGTTACCAGATGGAGGTACATTATATGACCCTTCGGGTAATTTTGAGTTACAAACTGACGGCAGTTATTTATACAAAGGTGATGGCAGTACATTTGACGCTGATTTAGCCGGTGTTGGGATTAACCCACCTGAAAATGCTAAAGGTGACTTTGATATTGATATTAGCGCAACAATAGTAGATAGAGCCACGCTTTCGACAGGTGAAGTAAAAGCTAGCTCTACTATTAACCAAACAATTACAGTAAACGTAACACCTGTAACAGACGGTGTAACGCTTACTGCTAATAGCGTTACTGGCAATGAAGACAGCGAAATTATACTTACGGGATTAGCGGCTACTTCGCGAGATGACTCCGAAACTACCTATTTTACAATTAGCGGAGTACCAAAAGGTGCCACCCTAATTGATGCGGTAACAGGTGAAGAGCTACAAATAATTAATAATGGTGATGACGGTTCAGAAAATGGCACAACGAGCTGGACTATTCCACGAAGCTTACTTGAAGGAAATGCCGATAACATTGTATTACTACCTCCTCTGGATTTTAGTGGAGACATAACACTAAGCTTAAATGCGATTAGCCAAGATGGTACACAGGGCGAGTTATTACAGCAATCACAAAACTTTATTGTGAGTGTTAACCCTGTAGCCGACAGACTTGATTTTAGTCAAAAACCAGAAGATAACTATTCAGGTGACGAAGATAGCAACGTAACTATTGATCTTGCTGCCTTTAGCACTGAGGCTGATGGTACTGAGCAAGTGCAACTTAAAGTTATTATTAATGGCGATTCTGATGAATCTGCATTAGCTGGGTTAGAAAATGGCTATATAGAACTTGCCGATGGTACTAAAGTTAACTTTGCAAAAGAGGGTAATAACTATATTGCTACCGTAACAAGCGAAGAAGGCAGTGGTATAGAAAACTTTGACTTTAACGCTGGTGGCCTTGCGTTTGGCACATTTAATATGAGCGTTGAGGTAGCGACTATGGATAGCGCAGTTATTAATGGTGAAACCGTTACTGTAACGGGCACACCTGAAACGTCAGACTTTATTGTAGAGTTAGAACCACAAGCAGATGCGCCGTTATGGACAGCCGCTGAGGATGTTACAAGTAATTCAACTAATAATATTGCACTTAACCTTGATGTTGATTTACAAAACCCAGCAGCAGATGAAACCGGCTTTATTGAAATTACTGGCTTACCTGACGGTTATAACTTTAACTTTGGTGAAAAGGTAGGTGGTACATGGACTGTTAATATCAATGATATTGAGTCACTTGAGATTGTAAATGCGGATGCTGGCGATAGTTTTGACTTAACGTTAACTGCATTTTCAACACTTAACGGTGAAACTCAAGCAGCTTCGCCTGAGGAAATCAACGTGACTATTTCTGAGTCGGCTACAACTAGCTCAGCGCGTACCGCAAGTGCGAGCGGCGACAGCGCGCCTGATTATGGTGATATGTCTGGTAGTGGTAATACAGCACATGATGAGACGATTGCTAGTATGACCAGCGGCGATCAAAACTAATGAAGCTAATCCTAAACCGAGAGCAAATACTGGCACTCGGTAAGCACATTGCTGATGCCCTGCATTTACGCCATCAAAGCGATAACTTGTTACTTGGTTTGCCAAGTAATGAGTTTTCGGCGCATCATTTAGAGCAAGCATTAAGTAATATTAATGTGAGTGCGCAGCAGCAAACTACGCCAAAGCATTATGCTTACCCTGCTTTGGTGCTTGATAAAGAAGGCTACTTTTGGTTTTTTGAAAACGAGGGTAAAAGTACGTTTAGCTCACTTGATGAAGCAAAACCTAAACAATTAAGTGATATTGATAAAGAGCTTATTTGGTACTTGTCGCACGATAATGTAACAGATGAGCGCTCAGAAAAACTCCATACACGTATTCCTAGTTGGCTAAAGCCGGCATGGGATCAAGTAAAACCATTTTATAACTCGTTGTTACTCGCCTCGCTAACCGTTAATTTATTAGCTTTAGTGGTGCCGTTGTTTACCATGAACGTATACGACCGCGTTGTGCCTAATGCTGCACTTGATACGTTATGGGTACTGGCAACCGGCGCAACAATAGCCATTGTGTTTGATTGGTTATTAAAACAAGCGCGCGGGCATTTAACCGATGCAGCAGGTAGGCAAATAGATTTACGTATTAGCAGCATGCTATACGCTAAAGTGCTAGGTATGCGCCTTGAGCAGCGCCCAGCCTCTGCAGGTGCTTATGCAAAGCAAGTGCAAGACTTTGACAGCGTACGAGAGTTTATAACCTCAGCAACGCTTGTATCGGTAATCGATTTACCTTTTACATTGCTGTTTTTAGCACTTATTTTTTGGTTAGGTGGCTTAATTGTTTTAATACCGATTGTAGTACTTACTTTGGTTGTTATTACAAGCGCAGTATTACAAGCAAGACTGAGTGAAAGTGTTGAGCAGGCATCTAAGTTATCGACCCAGCGCCAAGCGTATTTAATCGAAAACCTAAACCAGTTAGTAGAGCTTAAACAAATGAACGGTCAAGCAAGTGCGCAGCAAAAGCTTGAACAAACACTCGCACAAATGGTTGATTGGCAAAATAAATCACGCCACAGCGCAACAACGCTTACACACACCGTAGGAAGCCTTAGCCAATTTACCAGTATTGCGCTTATTGTGTTTGGTGTGTATTTAATTAGTAATGGCGACATAAGTATGGGCGCACTGATTGCTATTGTTATGCTGAGTGGGCGCGCATCGGGTTCTATTTCGGCGTTAGCTGGGCTTGTTTTAAAATATAAACAAACACAAACAGCCATTGAGTCGGTTAAAAATATAATGGCGCTTGAGCAAGAACAAAATAGTGGCGAAAACACGATTAATGCGCCTGTAAATGGCAATATTACAGCCCGCCATTTGAGCTTTCAATACCATGAGCAAGAACTTGAGGCAGTGCACAGTATTAACTTTGAAATTAAGCAGGGCGAAAAAATAGGTTTATATGGCCGTGCAGGCTCTGGTAAGTCTACCTTGCTTGCAATTATTGCTGGGCAGTACAGAGCTACATCGGGTCAGCTTTTAATTGACGACATAGATATAAGACACTGGTCGTTAAGTGCGCTGCGTAAACAAAGTGGCTGGGTAGCGCAAAGCCCCAGCTTGTTTTATGGCACAGTGCTTGAAAACATTACTCTAGGCGCACAAAGTATAACCCCAACAAACTTAACCAATGCGTTAGTTAAATCTGGCGTAAGCCGATTTATTGACCGTTTAGAATCGGGGCTTGAAACTCAAGTAGGCGAGTTTGGTCGGCTTTTATCGGGCGGACAACGTCAAGCTGTATGTATTGCCCGCGCTTTGTTAAAAGACGATAACGCATTACTTATTTTAGATGAGCCTTCGTCGGCAATGGACGACGGGCACGAAAAGCTCCTTATTAAAACCCTTCAAGAGCGCACTGAAACGGTTGTTATTTCGAGTCACCGTAAAGATATGCTGTCTATATGCGACAGAATATTTGTGCTCGACCATGGTCGCTTAAAAAGTATAGAAACCCCAAGCTCATTATTTAGTAATAAAGTGCATGGTGGTGTAAAGCTAGTAAGTAAAAAAGTGACAAGGGTGAATAAAACAGAGACTGGGAGTTCATCTAACTAATGGCTGATTTATATATGGGGCAGCTACAAGCTGCTAAACAAGCTAAGAGATTGGTTATTATAGTTTTTGTATTGCTTTTTACTGTGGTTTTATGGGCTAAATTTGCTAAGCTAGAGGAAGTTGTTGTAGGCCAAGGTGCTGTTATACCAGTACAGCGTGTTCAAACTATAGAAAATCTTGATGGTGGCATTTTAAAAGAAGTATTAGTCAAAGAAGGTCAGCTTGTTGAGGTGGGGGATCCGCTGTTATTAATTGATGAGACTCGTTTTGCAGCTGCTTATGCAGAATCAAACCAAGAACTTACGTCGTTATTAGCAAGGCGTAATCGTTTGGTGGCAGAGCTTAAAAGTGTTGTTTTAAATGATAAAAGTAGTTTTGGTGCCGATATAGATCGTTTAGAAATACCTCGAAAAGATATAACCGTAGATGTATACAAACAAGCATACAATACGTATACCTCAAGACTTACTCAGTTAGAATCTCAGCTTCAGCAACGCACTCAAAACTTAATGCAGCAAGAGCAAGCAAGTGTTGAGCAACGTGCAAATATATCGGCACTTAAACAAAACTTAAAACTTATCGCCAGAGAAGTGCTGCTAACACAAGGGGCGGTAGATGCCGGAGCCGTTGCTGAAATGGAATTAGTTAAGCTACAGCGTGATGAAATTGCTATGAAAGGCGAACTAAACCAAGCGAATGCGTTGTTACAGCAATTAAAAGCGGCAAAAAGCCAAGTTAAAGAAGAGCGTAAAGCAATTGTTTTTGATTATTTGGCAGATTCACAAAATCAATTAGATGAAGTAAGTAACGAGCTGGCTAAAATTCAACAAAGTAGCAAGTCGCTAGAAGATAGGCTTATTAAAGCACAAGTAAGATCGCCGGTGCGCGGAACTGTAAAAAATATTGTGTCGCGCTCTATTGGCAGTGTTATAGACCCCGGTGAGGTAATGATGGAAATTGTTCCTCAGAATGATTTGCTCTTAATTGATACCAAAATTCAACCAAAAGATATTGGCTTTATTAGAGTGGGTATGAAAGCAAAAGTTAAATTTACTGCTTACGACTTTGTAATATATGGAGGGCTTGAAGGTGAGGTCACTTATATAGGTGCTGATGCTCAGTATCTTGAAGATGGAACTGCTTACTACCAAGCTTATATTAAAACAACAATAAGCCAAATAGCAGAGCAACCTATCATTCCAGGAATGCAAACACAGGTAGATGTGATTACTGGAAAAAAAACTGTTTTAGATTATTGGCTTAAACCTTTGCTTAGAGCAAAAGCCAATGCAATGCGTGAACCATAATAGGAAGATTAAATGCGTACATTAGGACTACTCTCTGTTTTAGCCTTAACCCCAGGATTATCGCATGCGTTAACGCTTGAACAATCCGTAGCTGAGACGTTAAATACTAATCCGAGATTAATGCAAAAATATGCGAGCTTTGAAGCTAAATATCGTGATAAACGCAGTGCGTTTAGTGAATATTTACCACAAGTTCGTTTATATGCAGCATACGGATATGAAAATGTTAATTATAAATCAGGCCAAGAACTTGATAGTGAATTAAATCGTAGAGAAATTGGTTTAAAAATAACACAAATGTTGTTTGACGGTTTCAGAACCTCATCTGAGGTTGCACGATTAGATAATGAAGCAAAAGCTGATCAATTAGGTCTTATATCGGCTGCTGAAAATATTAGCCTTGAAGTTGTGCAGGTATATTTAGATTTACTTAAATCGGTTGAGTTGGTGCACTTGTCTGAGCAAAATATCGAAATACACAGAAAAATATTAAATGATATTGAACAACGTCGTAAACGTGGTTTATCAAGTGATGCCGATGTAGCTCAGGTGCAATCTCGACTTGCTACGTCGCAATCAAGCCATTTAGCTGCGCAAAATAACTTGCAAGACATTAAAGCAAATTATTATGATTTAGTAGGGCAATATCCTGAAGATTTAATGATTCCAAAAGCGGATGAAACATACTTACCTGCAACTCTTGAAGACGCTGTTAGTATTGCTAAAAAATCACATCCAGAAATAGCCGCTGCTATTTTTGATATTGAAGCCGCTAATAGTCAAATCGAAAGAGAAAAAAGTGATTATTGGCCAAAAGTAAGCTTAGAATTTGATGTGGCTGATAATAACAATATTACAGGTGCACCTGGTCGCGATGAAAACGGGCGAGTAATGCTTACTATGAGCTACGATTTGTATAGCGGTGGACGTACTAATGCACAAACTGATGCGGCAAAATGGCGTTACCAAGAAGCGGTAGCGGTTAAAGATACTACGCACCGCCAAGTTGAAGAAGCAACTAATTTTGCATGGAATGCAAATATGTTTTTAGCGAAACAAAAAGGCTTTTATCAAGAAAATGTTGGCTTTGCAGAGGTTGCCCAAAGAGGTTATGAGCGTCAGTTTGATTTAGGACGACGTTCACTTTTAGACGTGCTTGATTCTCAAATTGAGCTTTTTACTGCTCGTCGTAATTATATTGAATCGGATTATGATCAGCGTGAAGCGAGCTTTAGATTAATAAACGCTACTGGGCGATTAGTTAAAGCTTTGAGAGTTGATAAGCCTGATGCATGGCTATTAGGAGATAGATAAGTATGAAAAGTATTATGTTTTTAAGTGCTGCGTTACTGCTATCTGGCTGTGCGAGTGATGTGAAAAAGTATGAGCATCAAATTCAATCAAACGATTTATTTGATCAAGACCGCGACGGTGTTATTAACGCCAGAGATAAATGCGCAGATACGCCAATTGAAGTGATTACTAATAATGATGGTTGCCCAAGCGAAAAAGAGGTTGCAACCTTTCGAAATATTGTAATTGAGTTTGGTTACGATAAATCTACGTTAACAGATGCTGCTAAGCTAAAGATATCTAACTTTGCAAAAAGTGTGGTGGATTTACCTAATATCACTATTTTATTAATTGGTGATACGAGCACTGAGGGGTCATTACAATACAATCGTAAGCTTGCTTTAAAGCGAGTGGAGAGTGTTAAAACGGCTTTGTTAGCGCATAACGTTAAAAATATTGAGATAAAAGAACAGACGTTTATTAATTCAAAAAATATTCCAAAGTCGCTCGCGGGAAGAAAAACACGTGTTATTGCTTTAGTTAGCGGTGAAACCTCTGTTGAGCTAGAAAGGCAATTTGATGTATATAACACAGGAAATTAAACGCGATACTAAATAAAATTTTATATTTATAAGCCCTTTTTAAGGGCTTTTTTTATAAGCGCTTATTTATTATGGATTTTAAGTTTACATTAATTTTGTTATGTCATTATATGTGAAATGCTTAGCCTTATGGGCAATACAAATTAAATTAAAGCATTACTCATTTCAACGGGTTAAAACTTCATTAGCTGCAATAAATATTAATATAAGTAATTGTATATTGAATATTTAACGTTGTTATTGAGCTTTTAACCGCCGCTATAATTAACCATTTACTTGATGATACAAAAGGATGTTTTAATGGTGATTCAAAAAAAGCTTAAACAAAAAACACGTCAGTTTATAGATTCTAAACACATGCTTACGGGAATTACAGTGGCGTCGTTTTTAGAGTCCACAATAGTGCCTATTCCGCTTGAAGCGGTGCTAGTGCCGTTAATGCAGGCTCGTCGTGAAAAGCTATGGCTTATAGCATTAATGGCGACCTTGGGCTGTGTAGTGGGTGCATTGTTTGGTTACGCGCTTGGTTATTACTTATTTGATGCAGTTGGTGATTGGATTATTAATACACTTTCGAGCCCTGAGCAATTTGAGAGCGTTAAACAAAAAATGCAAGATCAGGGTTTTTGGTTTGTTATAACGCTGGGCATTGTGCCTATTCCGTTTCAAATAGCGATGCTTGCAGCGGGGGCGACTAAATATTCA
This sequence comes from Pseudoalteromonas sp. SWXJZ94C, assembly GCF_015864385.1. Taxonomy (NCBI): domain Bacteria; kingdom Pseudomonadati; phylum Pseudomonadota; class Gammaproteobacteria; order Alteromonadales; family Pseudoalteromonadaceae; genus Pseudoalteromonas; species Pseudoalteromonas sp. SWXJZ94C. The sequence goes on along the minus strand of NZ_JADYXF010000026.1, from coordinate 58,228 downwards.
ATATGGTTATTTTTACTTGCTAGCGCAATTGCGCGTTCTATTCGCTATTTTGGGTTAGCGATTGTGGTGTATTACGCGGGTAATCAAGCTGAGCGTGTTATTAGTAAGCATAAAACAAAGGCGATGGTTGGCTTAACAGTTTTAATATTAGGCGCATGGGGAATAAGTACCCTTATTTAATATAAATGTGTTTAGCTTTTCTGTGCACCGCACTTTTGCATGTTGGACAGAAAAATTTGAAATGTTAGCTTATTATGGCTGTAGATTAGATGATGACTCCCGATACGCTTAGCTTAAAGCTAAGCCGCTTTATGCATATTACTTGGTTAAACAAGCTGTTAATGCTTGGCCTACTTTCTTATATTGTTATTTTTTGTATTTACTGTTTAGTTAATTATCCGCTTCAAGATTTACATAAAAATACTTATGGTTTGGCGACTGAGTTTATTAACTTGGTCATTATTGTGACTGTTTTTTGGGTTGTACAATGCTCACAATTAGCAAAAAAAGCGTATATATTTGTAAGCTTAGGTTTAATTTTATGGATTATGGGTATAACAGCACAGCTCCTTGGGGATGTAGTTATACTGCCTTATTGGATAAGCCTTTATTTAGATAGTTTTTGCAGAACCATAGGAATAACTATTACGGCTTATGGCTTATTTAAAACCATATCGTTTATGCAAAAAATGCATAACCGCTTAGCGCAAGAATTTATAGTAGACGATTTAACTCAAGTTTATAACAGGCGCTGCTTTTACAAAGAAGTTAAGAATGCGACTGCGGTACTGTACACAATTATAATTATTGATATAGACCATTTTAAATTAATTAATGATGACTTTGGTCATGATATGGGCGATAAAATTCTTAAAGAGTTTGCACAAAAAATTAATGCTTTATTTGAAAATGAGAATATTTTTGCACGCATTGGCGGTGAGGAGTTTGCGGGTTATTTTCCATCAAGTAACACTGATGAAATAGTTCAGTTTTCTGAAGATATTTTGAATGTTGCACGCACTATTAATATTAAAGATGAACGTTTTGTATCTGTGAGTATTGGCATTGCTAAAAATACTCAATGTGAGCCCTTTGATAGCGTTATAAAACGTGCTGATCAGGCATTATACAAGGCTAAAAATAGCGGGCGTGATCGCTTTGAAATAGCTCAGTAACGCATTTTAACCAAGTGTAAACTTCGTCCTTATTGTTTGCACATTTACTACACTTTTTAACGTTTTCGTAAAGAAGTGTCAGTGCAGGTAATGCTTTGTAAATCATGAAATTAAAATAGAACATTTGGGTCATAATGGGGATATTAATAATAAGGAATAACCTTAATGACCAACTCCCTTTTAAAAGCTGCATTACCACTAAGTTTAATTACTATTTTATCGGGCTGTGGCTCTGATGATAGCTCTAGCTCAACAGGCTACATTCAAATGTATAATGGCTCGTATAACAGCCCTTATACACGTTTGTTTGTTGAAGAAACTGAGCGTTCAGGCGCTGATTTTGCTGATGTAACAACTCGCCATAATTACAGCACAAGTACTTATGATGTAAGTTTTGAGTACTTAGATGCAAACGACAGCTACATAACAATTAGCGATCAAGAAATATCGATTAAAGGCGATAAAACGCAGTTAATCGTAATGAGTGGCGACTTTGCTGAACCTACATTTACAGAGCTTAGTGTTCCTATTTCAAGCGATACAGGTGAGTTTAATTTAGGCTTTTTTAATATTACGGGTGAAGACACCAGCTACGATATTTACATGGCTACCGACGACGGTGTTTTTGAAAGCGCGACGTTATTTGCTTCTGCACAATATTTAAATGAGCTTGATTTACAAGGTGTTGATGAAGGTTATTACACTATTTATATTACACCAGCAGGTAGTAGCGATGTGGTGTATGAGTCGGCATCTGTTTATTTATATGACGAAGCAAGTTATGTGGCAATTATTCGCCCAAGCTACGCAACAGAAGATGACGGTATTACACTCGATGTAGTAACCGACAATAACTATGTAACTGAGCTTAAGCATCAATCTGCATTAGGGCAGTTACGCTTTATTAATACGGTTGATGATTACTCGCCTGTAAGTTTTTCGACTACACGCGGTACAACTGTAAATACAACAAATACGGTAACAAGCGACTCATACACAGATTATGTTGAGCTTTCGCCTAATAGTTACAGTGTGGCTATGTATGATGAGGCAGGCACTAAGCTTGCTGATAACTTTTTAATGACACTTGAGCGTGAACAAAGCGCGGTTGGTATTTTTTATAACGACGCTGATAACGGTTTACGTATGATGAGCGTTGAAGAAAACCTAACACCAAGTAGTTACAGCCATACTGTATCGGTTGTAAACCTTATTGAAAGCTATGCTGGGCAGTCGGTTTCAGACATTGATGTGTACTTTACACTTAATGGCGAAACAGTAGACGATACAACTAACGTGGTTGACGGGCTTGATAAATACGATCAAGAAGAGCAGGTTGTAGATAACGAAATTTACACTGTTTATGCTGTATTTGAAGATAATGGTCAGCAAATTGTGCTTATTCAAGAAGGCGATATGGACTTTACTCAAGAGGGTAACTACATATTAATTTTAGAGCATGATGAAACAACGAGTTCTGGTTATAAAATGACGTTAAATCGGACTATTACCGACAGCGTTGACTAAATTTAAATAAATTAAGTAACTCAAAGCCTAAGCGTGTTAAATGCTTAGGCTTTTTTATAAACAAAATATACATATACAGATAAACATAGGTACACTAAGCAGGTAAAAAATAACAATAGAGTGTGCCATGGATGATTTAATTGGTTTAGCAATAATATTTATATTGGTTGTTTTAGCGGGCGCTATTTGCGGTTTAATTGCGCTTATAAAACTAAGTAATTTAAAGCATGAGGTTGTACTTTTAAAAACAAAAGTGCACAACTTGCAACCCAATACTGCTGGGCAAAACACTACAGCAGTGCAAAAAAACACGGCAGTGCAAAACAATGCTCAGTCAGCAAATTTGCATACCTCCCAGGTTTCAATGCAATCAGTTAATTCATCAAACATCCAAAAGGGTGATGAGTTACTAACTGAGCAAACTATTAAACCAACTATTAGTTCTAATTCTGAACACGTTACTCAAACAGTTCACCCAGCAAGTGCTAAACCCCAATCAGGTCATACAACAAAAGCTAAACCGGTAAAGCAATCTTCTATTGAGTTGTTATTTAATAAACTACGAGCAGGGTTTGAAGAAAACTGGATGACCTGGATAGGCGCAATAGCGCTTGCGTTTGGGGGCATATTTTTAGCTAAATACAGCCTAGAAGCTGGATTACTATCGCCTGTAATGAGGCTGAGTTTAGGCGGCTTATTTGGGCTGGGCTTAATTGCAGCTGCGGCTTATTTGCATTATAAACGTATTGTATTTGAAGGCTTTAATAACTACATACCTGCGGCGCTTGCCAGTGGCGGGTTTATTACCTGTTTTGCTTTAACGCTTTTAGCATACAGTAATTACAATATGCTTAGCCCTACAGTGGCATTTTTTGCACTGGCAGTTATTGCAATTAGTGCGAGCGCTATGGCACTTAGACTTGGTCCTTTATTGGCAGTATTAGGTATTATTGGTGCTTATAGCGTACCAATATGGGTTAATACAGGTAGCGGTAACTTGTTTGCGTTATTTATGTATGTTGGTTTTGTAAGTTTATCGGCTGCGTTAGTTGCGCGTAAAGTACAACGAATTTGGCTTTGGTATTTATTATGGGCAGGGCACATTGGTTGGTATTTAGTGGGCTTTTCATTATTTAAAAATGACACTATTTGGCTTATGGGTGCGTTTGCATTACTAAGTGTTATAGGTTTAATTGCGATACCTCGCTTGGGCTTAAAATTAGATGTTATTGAACATCGACCACACAGTTTAAAACGCCTAACAAAAGTGTTTCCTGATCATTTATTGCTTGTTGCTTTAATAGCACCGCTTGTATTTGCGATGGCTATTGATTCTTTTGATATGCAATGGCAGGTAATTAGCTTAATAAGCATTGTTGTTATTTTATTTTTAGTACTTAAAAATAGCCGCTGGGATTTATGGCAAGGTGTAGCGCTAGTGACTGCTACGGTATTAGTGCTCAGTGCAGAGCAAACCCAATTTACCCCTGAGCTATTTGATGACGCTTTATTTATATTTAAAAACGAATATGGCTTAGGGATATTACTAGGGCTTGCGCTTACGGCTTATGGGCTTTACTACGGTAAAAAGAAATCTAAACGTTTGGCTTTTCATATTACCGCTGCATTTAGCTTATTTGTAATGATAGGTACTTTATACGCAATAATTCCAAATTCGGCGTTAAGCACCGCATACCCATTTTGGGCCGTAATTTTGTTTTTAGTCAGCGCCGCTTTAATTAAATTAGCACAGCAAGGCACTACACTTTGGCAGCGTTTTACGTATTGGGTTGGTGCTAATGCTAACATTACGCTTGCCATAACTATGCTATTAAACGACAGTGGTTTAACTATAGCGCTTGCCGTTCAAGTGTTGCTTATAAGCGTACTGGTTAAGCGCCATAATGTACCTATGCCGCACTGGCCTATAAAAGCGCTAGTAGCTGTATTATTACTGCGGTTGACTGCTGCACCATGGCTAGATAATTACGATGCACTAACTATATTGGGCTTGCATTGGAGTATTGTGGTGTATCCGTTATGTACTGCGTTATTTTTTGTAGCGGCCAAGTGTTTTAACGAATCTAAAATGAAGGTATGGCTAGAGGGCGCTGCGCTGCACTGTTTAGCACTTTTTATTACCACCGAAACAAGTTATCAGCTAGTCGGGCATTATCCGCAATTTGACTCCCTTAGCTTTTACGAGCAAGTATTACTTACCTGTAACTGGCTTGCGCTTGGGTGTGTGTATTTACACAGAGCACGCATTGCAGGTAGTTTAACTAAGTTGTATCAAACAGCGGGCTTTATACTTGTAGGATTAGCGGGGCTTTTTGCACTAAAAACACTGTTAGATAATAATCCGCTATTTGAATCTATTTATGTTGGTGAGTTGCCATTATTTAACTGGTTATTGTTATTGTGGTTAGTGCCTGGTGGGTTAACGCTTTGGCTTTCAACATTTATAAAGCCTATTAACGCTAAAGCGACGCCGTTTATATTGGCTATTGCTGGTGCATTTATTTTATTAGCAATAAACAGTTTTATTCGCCAATACTGGCAAGGTCCTTATATTTATTTATCAAAAGGGGTAAGCGATGCAGAACTTTATAGCTACTCTGTTATTTGGTTAGTATTAGGTGCGGGTACGGTTATTTTTGGTCATCTTAAAAATCAGCTATTAATACAAAAATTAGGCTTAGGTATATTGGCTGCCGTTATTGTAAAAGTATTTTTAATTGATATGGCTAACTTGGAGGGCTTACTTAAAGCGCTTTCGTTTATTGGTTTAGGGCTATCGTTGGTTGGGTTAAGCTGGTTATTCCAAAAGCTTAGAAGCAGAGTTAGTTAGGTAACCTGAACTTTGGATAATAAATCTATCTCAAGCAGCTATTTTCAGCGCTTACTGCGTTGAATTTACTTACAATAGGCCAGCTATTGACGCGTAAGTTTGCCTTGTTTTCACTGAAAACCTCTTAACCAGAGTTCAAGTTAAGTAAAGTTTAGCTAAAGCAAAGCCCAGTATTGATACTGGGCTTTTTGTTTTGTGCCGGTAAAAGTTAGCTAATAGTTATTGGTATTAAGTACTGTGGTTAAGCAGTGCTTTTAGTTTGCCTGGTTTAATTGGCTTACTTAAATAATGAATATTGGCGGCTTTGGTTTCTTGTTTAAGCTCTGTGTCGCGCACTGCTGTAATTAAAATAGCAGGTACTTGGCTTTGCCATATTTCACGTAGAGTTTTAATAAGCGTTATGCCATCGCAGTCATTACCTAATTGGTAGTCCATTAAAATAACATCGGGTGCGCCGTTTTCTTTAGCGTGCCTTAGTACCGTATCTACATTATCAAATAGTGTGTAATTAGCCTGCCATTTTTTAAGTAAACTTGCCATTGCAGCTAGGTTTTCGGGGTCGTCGTCTACGGCTACAATATTAATTGCAGCGCGGTTTTCTATTAAGTTACTTGCTGTTGGCTTTTGTTGTACAAATTGTACATCGCCGTAGGGCACCTCAATACTAAAGCGGCTGCCTTTATTGGGCTCTGAATGTACGTCTAGCGGTAAACTTAGTAGGTCTGCCATTCGTTTTACTACGCCAAGTCCTAAGCCAACGCCTTTGTTATCACCCGATTCTACGCGATAAAAGTCGTTAAATATTTTGGCTTGTTCTACTTCACTAATGCCAGGTCCTGTATCCCATACTTCTATGCGTAAATTATGCTTACGGTTTCTACAGGCAATCAATACACGGCCGTTATCGGTATATTTAACCGCATTAGACACCAAGTTTTGAATAATTCGGCGCAAATAGGTTATATCGCTGTGCACAACCTGATGGTTTGAACGTACACCTAATTTAAGGCCTTTATCGCTTGATAAAATAGCGTATTCACTTTGCAGTGGCGCTAAAATATCTTCAATGTAAAAGTGGCGTGGGGTAGGGGTCATAGCACCTTGTTCTAGCTTGGCTATTTCAAGCAGTGCCGACATTAAATGCACGGTTGAGTCGAGGCTATCACCGAGTTTATCAAAGTTGTTTTGGTTGGTGCTATCGAGCTGTTTTTCGTCAATGGCGGCAAGGTATAAACGCGCTGCATTTAATGGCTGTAAAATGTCGTGACTCGCTAATGCTAAAAAGCGTGTTTTACTGTCGTTTGCTTGCTCTGCTTCACGCTTGGCTAAAGTAAGTGCTTGCTCGGTTTGTATACGGCTATCTATTTGTGCTTGTAGGTCTTTATTAATGGTTTGTACTTCTTGAGTACGCGCTTCTATGCGGTTTTCAAGATCCATATTTACTTCTTCAAGCGCATTTTGCGTACTTATGTGATTAGTAATATCTGAAAAGCTGGTAACAAATCCGCCATCGGGCAGTGGATTACCTATCATTTCGTATACTTGCCCATTACGACGATGACGAATAAAGTGATGCGAGCTACCGTATTTTAAATGCTGTACACGTTTTTCTACTTGGCGTTCTATTTCACCTGGGCCACATTCACCCCGGTTAGCGTTGTATCTTATAATGTCTTCTATGGGTTGACCTACTTCTAAAAATCCCTCTGGGTAGCCAAACATTTCGCCGTAACGCTTATTCCATGCAACTAGTTTTAAATCTTTATCGACAACAGAAATACCATGGCTTAAATTTTCAAGCGATGTAAACAATAGGTTTTGGTTAAATTGCAGGGCTTGTGTGGTTTCGTCAAAAAAGTTTACCACTTCTTCAAATGCCATACGTTTACCCGACGAAACCGTGTGTATTAATGCTTGCGCTGATGACGCACCTAATACGCCCGTTAATGCGCGTTCGCAATAAGCAATAAACTCTGGCTCTGGGTGGGCGTTGTTATCGTTTAAGTGATGAGCGAGTGCGTAATGTGCCAATACTTGTTGGCTACGCTGAATACCTAAAAATGTTTGTAGTAGTATTTTAAAGTCGTAAACAGTGGCTTTTACGTCTTTATTTAAACGTCTTGATAAAATAGCCTGATCTTTTGGATTAACAAATGCAGCAGCCTGAATTTTATCAATTAAGCGCTCTTCAGCCCCTAACGAAAAGCTAATATAACAACCAATATTAGCAAATAAGGCAATGAGCGTACCGCGTGTAATTAATGTTTGTTGCAGCTCACTATTTAGCGTGTTTCCTGCATCTAAAATTGGCAGCATTAAAAAAAGTATCCAGCAAATAAAGCCTGCTAATAACCCCGCATAAACCCCATAAGCATGGCCTTTTCGCCAATATAAACCGCCCACAATAGCGGGTAATAATTGAGTAACAAGCGAAAAAGCAACTAAGCCCATACTTGCCAGTGCACTGCTATGACCAAACCATTGCTGATAAAAGTAAGCCAAAATTAATATACCGGCAATGGTAAAGCGCCTAACCAGTAAAATTTGCGATTTGTAACTGGTGGTTATTAAGTTACGTTTAAATTTACGGCGGAGTATAAGTGGCAGCACTACGTCGTTTGAGATCATGGTGCTTAACGTAAGCGTTGCGACCACAATCATTGCGGTTGCGGCCGACAAACCACCTATAAATACAAAGGTGGTTAAAAAGGCGTTGTCGTTAATTAACGGTAGGGCAAGTACAAAGCTGTCGGGTGAATAGCCGCTGCCAATTTCAGGATGAATTGCCGCAGTCGCAATAGGTAAAATCATTGCGGCTGTTAGTAGTAAATACAGCGGAAAAGCCCAGCGAGCGGTAAGCAAATGGCGTTTATTTTGATTGTCGACCACCGTTACATGAAATTGACGAGGCAAACATATAATTGCCGCAGCGGCCATTAACGACTGACCGATAAAGTTAAAATTAAAAAAGTTAAAGTCGCTCCAATGCGCCCAAATCGACTCAGTTACTTTGTTTTCAGTGGCTTCGGGTAAATTAAATAAGGTAAATATTGCAAGCCCTGCTACCGCTACAAGTGCAATAAGTTTAATCATTGACTCAAACGCTACGGCAAGCATTAAACCCGAGCGATATTCGGTTACATCAACCTTGCGGGTACCAAAAAATATTGCAAATAATGCCATAATTAATGTTGCCGAAAGCGCGAGCATATCGCCCGATATTTTAGTACTACTTTGCAGCAGTAAAAAGCTAGTACTGAGCGCTTTTAATTGCAGTGCAATATAGGGAATAGTTGCCAGTAACGCGATTACAGTAACCATAATTGCGGTAGTTTGGCGTTTACCATAACGAGCTGAAATAAAGTCGGCAATGGTCGTAATATTTTGTTTTTTACTTACCAATACCAGTTTACGTAAAAACCCTTGCCCGAAAAAAAACAACAATGCAGGACCAAGCAAAATAGGCAAATAGCTCCAACTACTTGTGGCAGCTGTACCCACCGACCCGTAATAAGTCCACGAAGTACAATAAATTCCTAACGAAAGCGAATACACAAAGGGATGGTGGCTAATGCGCTTTGCTAAAGGTGTTGTTTTATCGCCCCAGTTGGCAAGCCAAAACAGCACACCTATATATCCTAAAGCGACAATAATGAGTACGGCAGTCATGTTGTTTTTTAACCTTATTATTTAAATTTACACTCGGACATAGCGAGTACCTACACAATACCAGAACTGAGGTTAAGTGTGAGGGTTGAATTTAAAGTAAAGTTTTAATTTTAAAGCTATCTTATTGAATACTAATAATAAAAATAAAGTAAGGTAAAGCATTAGACTAATGTCGTATTAATCAACAAGTTATAGGTTTAGCAAAAAAGCCAATGTGCGATATTTACTTAACCAGTTGAAATTAAATAAAAATACGAACTTTATCGTCAATGGTTAAATGCAGTTTACGTAAACGTTAACAAGCTGTTACGACCATAGTCTCAATTCAATATTTAAGCAGCATTGCTAAATTGGTTAACGAAGATAAAAAACCACTCATTACAATATTGTGATGCTTAAAGGGGAAAAATAAAAATGGCTTTTAAAGATGAAGAACAAGCAAAAGCTTATTGGGCAGAAAACATTTCGCTGTTATTTAAACTGTTAGCAGTGTGGTTTATTGTGTCTTTTGGGTTTGGCATATTACTGGTTGATGTACTTAATGAAGTACGTTTTTTTGGGTTTAAACTTGGCTTCTGGTTCGCCCAGCAAGGCGCGATTTATACCTTTGTTGCTTTGATTTTTGTGTACGTTTTCAAAATGAATACGTTAGATAAAAAATATGGCGTAGACGAATAGGAGCTAAGCAATGGATGTTCAAACACTCACGTTTTTAATTGTTGGTTTAAGCTTTGCGCTTTATATCGGCATAGCAATTTGGGCTCGAGCGGGTTCAACTAAAGAGTTTTATGTAGCGGGCGGCGGCGTACCTCCTCTTGCTAATGGTATGGCAACGGCTGCTGATTGGATGAGCGCCGCGTCGTTTATTTCAATGGCGGGTATTATTTCGTTTGCAGGTTACGATGGCAGCGTTTACTTAATGGGGTGGACAGGTGGTTATGTACTATTAGCCATGTGTTTAGCGCCTTACTTACGTAAATTCGGCAAGTTTACTGTGCCAGACTTTATTGGCGACCGTTACTATTCACGCACTGCGCGTTTAGTGGCAATTGTATGTGCCATATTCATTTGTTTTACTTACATTGCAGGGCAAATGCGTGGTGTAGGCGTCGTATTTTCACGCTTTTTAGAAGTAGAAATTGAAACTGGTGTTTACATTGGTATGGTGATTGTATTCTTTTATGCGGTACTTGGCGGCATGAAAGGCATTACCTACACACAAGTAGCGCAGTATTGTGTGCTTGTATTTGCATACCTAGTACCAGCCATTTTTATCTCGATGATGATGACGGGTCACTTCTTCCCACAAACCGGTTTTGGTGCCACGTTAATTGGCAGCGATGGCGTGTACGTACTTGATAAACTAGACGGCTTAAGTGCTGAACTTGGTTTTGCGCAATACACCGAAGGCTCTAAGAGCATGATTGATGTGTTCGCTATTACGGGTGCGTTAATGGTAGGTACTGCGGGTTTACCACATGTAATTGTTCGCTTTTTCACGGTACCTCGCGTAAAAGACACGCGTATTTCTGCAGCATGGACATTAGTGTTCATTGCGATTGTTTATACCACAGCACCAGCGGTAGCCGCTTTTGCTCGCGTAAACATGGTTGATACCATAAATGGTAAAGACGGTAGCGGTACAGCTTACGCAGAAGCACCAGGGTGGATTAAAAACTGGGAACGCACAGGTTTAATTACATTTGATGATAAAAACGGCGATGGCAAAATGTTCTACACGGCGGGTAAAATCACCGATCCGAACAGTGCTAACGAAGTAAACGTAGACCGCGACATTATGGTATTAGCTAATCCAGAAATTGCTAACTTACCAGCATGGGTAATCGCACTTGTAGCTGCAGGTGGTATTGCCGCTGCATTGTCTACAACAGCCGGTTTACTACTGGTTATTTCGACCTCCGTTTCGCACGATTTACTCAAGCGAACCCTTAAGCCCGATATTACCGACAAGCAAGAGTTACTTGCAGCGAGGTTGGCAGCCATGGTCGCTATTGTTATCTCCGCGTACTTTGGTATTAACCCGCCTGGATTTGTGGCATCGGTAGTGGCATTTGCATTCGGCTTGGCGGCAGCGAGTTTCTTCCCAGCAATTATTATGGGTATATTCTCTAAAACAATGAACCGCGAAGGCGCCATTGCAGGCATGGTAACGGGTATTGGCTTTACCGCTGCGTATATCATTTTCTTCAAGTTTGTTAGCCCAGAGCTAAACAGCCCTGAAAACTGGTTTTTAGGTATTTCGCCTGAAGGTATTGGTCTAATTGGTATGATTATTAACTTTGCAGTTGCTGCAATTGTTCTTAAGTTTACTAAACCTACACCAGTTGAAATTCAAGAAATGGTTGAAAGCATTCGTAACCCTAAAGGGTCTGCAGAAGCGCACGACCACTAGGCTACAATTTATAGATATAGTTTAGATAACATAAAGCACCAAAAGCCCGACTTTAGTCGGGCTTTTTATTTGTTTAATAAATAAGTACATTAGATTGGTACATCACCATTTAAAGAGCGAATACAATGAGTGTAGAACAACAAGAAATAGCCCAATACGTTTGTTTGCAAGCGCCTTTTACTATGCTTGATAGCAGCGCATACGAATATTTTGTAAATCATCTTGATATTATTTACCTCACCCGCGAAAACCAAACTCAGTGGTTACAAAGTGAAAACCCTAAACTGTTTTTAATTCGCTCTGGTTTGTATGACCTAGTTGATGGCAAGGGCGATGTTGTTACACGCTTGGCGCAAGGTGATTATTTTGGTTTTCCGTCGCTGTTAACCGGCGAGGCAATTCAAAATAGGTTAGAAGTACAAAAAGAGGGCATTGTGTATATGCTCTCTCAAACGCACTTTGATTTTTTACGCAGAGAATATAAATCGTTTGAGCAATACTTTGTACGCGCTCATGCTAACCGGTTGTTGTCATCGCATTATAAAAGTAAAAACGATAGTTGGTCTGAGCGTAAAATATCAGAGCTGATGACCCGCACCGCCATTACGCTTACGCCCGATGCAAGTATTAGGCAAAGTGCTAAAAAAATGAAAGAGCATGGCGTATCGTCAATAATGATAACGCAGCACGCGCACTTAGTAGGGGTAGTAACCGACCGCGACTTACGTAATCGAGTACTTGCCGACGAGGTAGATCCACAAGATGCAGTAAGCAGTATTATGACCGCCAAGCCCAAGTTTATATTTGAAAATAACCGGGTGTTTTCGGCGCTGCACTTAATGCTTAAATATAATATTCATCATTTACCCGTGCTTGACGAAAGTCACAACCCGATAGGGATGATAACCAGCACCGATTTACTGCGCCAACAAAAAAGCGACCCCGTACAGCTTATTGGGCGCATATATAAAGCGCATACTGTTACTGATTTAAAGCGCTACGCAAAAGAAATCCCCGAACTACTGCGTAGTTTTTCGTACAATATTGACGACATATCGCTCATTGGTAAATTACTCAGTGGTTTAACCGATGCGCTTACATCGCGCCTTATTCACTTATTTCAAGAAGAGCATGGCGCAGCGCCAACCAGCTTTAGTTTTATTTGCTTTGGCTCGCAAGCACGCGAAGAACAAACCCTGCATTCAGATCAAGATAACGGCTTATTACTCCCTAACGACTTAACCCCCGAACAACACGCTTACTTTAAAAGCATGGGAGAGTTTGTATGTGAAAACTTAGTTGAGTGCGGCATTAGGCGTTGCCCAGGTAATATTATGGCAAGCAGCGATGAGTGCCGAATGAGCGTAAACGACTGGAGCGAGCGCTTTTTTAAATGGATAAAAAGCCCCACACCCAATGCAATGCTTAACTGTAAGATATTTTTTGACCTGCGATTTATTGAAGGTTCAAACGCTTTATACACGGCTTTTTGCGAGCAATTAATTCGTATATCGCGTAACGATTTGTTTTACGCTGCTATGGCAACTGACATAAGTAACAACAACGTACCTATTGGTTTATTTAATAAATTTAAAACCGAAAAAACAGATAAAAACGACAAATACATAGATTTAAAAAAACGCGGCGTGGTGATCATAAACGACATAGTACGTTTATACGCTTTAAAAGCGGGTATTAAGCGCGCCAACACGCAAGAGCGATTAGACGCACTACTAAAACACAAACTGATCAGCAAAGAAGATATATACAACCTAAAAGATTGCTGGCGATTTTTAACGCAGCTTCGCTTGAGTACACAAATAAACGAAGAAGGCTTACCAAGTAATTGTATTAATCCTAATAAATTAAACTCACTAGAACGCCATCAACTAAAAGAAGCGTTTTACCTTGTTAAACAAGCGCAGCAAGCCGCCGCGTTTAAGTTTGCTCGCGGCAGTTTATAATAATGGATTACTAACATGGTTAAAAAGCTGCTCACTCGGTATTTAAAGCGCCGTAAATTATTAGGTAAAAATGCCTTACAACAACGTTATTTGGTGATTGATTTAGAGCTCACTGGGCTTGATGCAAAACAGCACGAAATTGTATCGGTAGCGTGGGTGATAATAGATAACCAATGTATAAAAATGAGCGAGTCGCAGCACCTTATAAATAAAGACGTAAAAAGCCTTGAGCAAAGTCCTGTTTTTCATGGAATTAGCGACGATGCTATAGCAAAAGGGCTAAGCCTAAACAGTATATTAACGCAGTTAAGTAGCCACTTTAGTGATTGTATTTTAGTATTTCATAATGCCATGCTCGATTGGGGGTTTTTAAAAATAGCGCTTAAAAATGCCAATATAACTATACGTCCTAAACTCATAATCGACACACTCCATATTGAGAAAAAGCGCTTACTGCATCATTCATCTGAAATAAAACAAGATGATTTAACCCTTAATGCTTGCCGCACACGTTATGAGTTACCAAGCTATCATTGCCATCATGCGTTAACCGATGCACAAGCCACCGCCGAGTTACTGCTAGCCCAGTGCCATCAAATAAGCCGTGGTAAAGAGCTAAAAGTAGGTGAGTTGACGTAGAGGACAGCAACACCCAGCGATAAAATACCTTATCGGTTAACACCGAGGTTTAATGGTAAGCAGTTTACTTTTATTGTTATTCGTATGATTATAGGTACGGTTACGGAGTCATTATTTAACTAATTATCATTTCAAGGAACGAATATGAAACTTATCACTACTATTTTTCTAACATTATTCCCACTTATCACTTTTGCTAATTCAAGCTTACCTGCTAATCGTCATATTGCAGTACAGGGCACTGCGGAGGTATTAGCAAAGCCCGATATGGCTGAGATTTCTTTTGAAGTAATAAGCTTTAAAGACAAATCACTTGATGCTAAACGTGATGTTGATGATCGAGTAAACTTGCTACTTAAAGGTTTAAGCAAGTTCGGTGTTAAGGAGACTGATGTTTCTGCTACAAGCCTGTTAACTTACAATGATGACGACAAGTTTAATGTCGAGAGCGGTACAGCAATTAATGCAGGATATGTAGCAACAAGAACACTTAAAGTAACATTAAGAAATATTGAAAAGTTGAATGATTTTATCGATTTTGCATTAAGTGTAAAAATTAATGAACTGACGAATATTGAGCTTATGTCTTCAAAATTCGCGCAGTTAGAAGCACAAGCAACACAAGGCGCAATAGATAACGCTATAGTTAAAGGGAGCGAGCTTGCTAAAGCATTTGGCGCAGAGCTTGGGAAAATTTACAGTATTAATTCAAATTCTAACCGTTCAAGTTATGGTTATGGCGCAGATAATTTTGAGAGAATAGTTGTAACCGGTTCTAAAGTTACTAGAAATCCATTTGAACAAGGCAGGTACCTGCAAGAAACTATTACATTTAAATCATCAATAAATGTGGTGTTTGATTTAAACGTAAAATAAGAAACGCGATAAGTAGGCAATAAATGAATTTAAATTTTAGATATATAAATGTTTAGTTATAACGATAATTTAAAGTTTCTAATATTACCCTCTTATAATAATACTCAAGGTCGATTACAATACTGCCATCAAAAAGGCAAATAGCCTTTATCTGCACGCTAAAAGAGTGGATTTTATATTTCATGGCAATCAAACTTGCAATTAATGGTTTTGGTCGTATTGGTCGAAATATTGTCCGCGCGTTATACGAGTCAGGTTTAAGCGACGTTATAAAAATTGTCGCGATTAACGAACTTGCTGACCCTGAAGCTATTGCTCATTTATTAAAATACGACACATCCCACGGTCGTTTTTCTTTCCCTGTAAAACTTGGCGAAGACACCATTCGTGTTGCAGGCGATACCATTGCACTTTTTTGTGAAGAAAACCCCATTGAATTACCTTGGCAAACACTCGATGTAGATGTTGTACTTGAATGTACGGGCGTTTATCACTCGCGTGAACACGCACAGTTGCACATTACAGCAGGCGCTAAAAAAGTGTTGTTTTCGCATCCGGCCGATAACGATGTTGATGCCACTATTGTATATGGTATTAACGACGATGAGCTTAAAAGCGAGCATACAATTGTGTCTAACGGCTCGTGCACTACTAACTGTGTAGTGCCGGTTATTAAAGTATTAGATGATGCGTTTGGTATTGAGTCGGGCGCTATTACCACTATTCATGCGTCGATGAACGATCAACAAGTGATTGATGGTTATCATCATGATTTACGCCGTACTCGCGCCGCCAGCCAATCTATTATTCCGGTAGATACAAAATTAGCGCGTGGTATAGACCGCATATTACCTAAATTTAAAGGTCGTTTTGAGGCAATTGCTGTACGAGTTCCGACTATAAATGTAACGGCAATGGATTTAAGTGTAACGGTTAATACCGATGTAGATTTAAGTGCGGTAAATAATGCACTTAAAGCACAAGCGAAAGACCGCCTTGAAGGTATTTTAAGTTATACCGAAGAGCCATTAGTATCGGTTGATTTTAATCACGATCCGCATTCTTGTATTATTGATGGCACACAAACGCGCGTTAGTCACAAACGATTAATAAAGCTGTTGGTATGGTGTGATAATGAATGGGGTTTTGCTAATCGTATGCTCGACACTGCACGTGCTATGATGGCAACAAAGCTGTAATTTTATTTATTAATATTATAATTTTAAACATATATTTTAAGTTCAGTATCGTTAACTAAGGAGATGTTCATGTCAGTCATAAAAATGGCAGATTTAGATTTAAACGGCAAGCGCGTATTAATTCGTGAAGATTTAAATGTACCAATTAAAGCAGGTAAAGTGACGTCAGATGCGCGTATTCGTGCAGCACTACCTACTATTAAATTAGCCCTTGAAAAAGGCGCTAAAGTAATGATTATGTCTCACCTTGGTCGTCCTACAGAAGGCGAGTATGACGAAGCGTTTTCGCTTGCGCCTGTAGTTGATTACTTAAACGATGCGCTTGAACAAACTGTACGTTTAGAAAAAGATTACCTAAACGGTGTTGATGTTGCCGATAACGAAGTTGTTGTGTTTGAAAATGTGCGCTTTAACAAAGGCGAGAAAAAAGACGACGAAGCGTTATCTAAACAACTTGCAGCACTGTGTGATGTTTACGTAATGGATGCATTTGGTACGGCTCACCGTGCACAAGCGTCTACGCATGGCGTTGGTTTGTTTGCAGATGTTGCGTGTGCTGGTCCGTTGTTATCGGCTGAACTTGAAGCATTAGGCAAGGCACTTGATAACCCAGCTCGTCCTTTAGTGGCAATCGTAGGCGGTTCAAAAGTATCTACTAAGTTAACTGTTTTAGATTCACTTTCTAAAATTGTTGACCAACTAGTTACTGGTGGCGGTATTGCTAATACCTTTATTGCAGCGTCAGGTCATCCTGTTGGTAAGTCGCTTTATGAGGCTGATTTAATGGATGAAGCAAACCGTTTATGTGCAGCAGCTGTTGCTAATAATGGTGAAATTCCGGTACCGACCGACGTAGTAGTTGGTAATGAGTTTTCGGAATCTGCTGTAGCTACGCTTAAAGATGTAAGCGAAGTGACAAGCGACGATATGATTTTTGATATTGGCCCTGATACAGCGAGCAAGCTTGCAAAAATTATTGCAAATGCGGGCACTGTTGTATGGAATGGTCCTGTTGGCGTATTTGAGTTTGACCAGTTTGGTAATGGTACTCGTGCTATTGCACAAGCTATCGCTAACTCAAATGCGTTTTCGATTGCTGGTGGCGGTGATACCCTAGCCGCAATTGATAAATACGGTATTAGCGACAAAATATCTTATATTTCTACCGGTGGTGGTGCGTTCTTAGAGTTTTTAGAAGGCAAAAAACTTCCTGCTGTTGAAATGCTAGAATCACGCGCTAAGTAATTTATTTTACTTAGGCGTAAGCGGGTGGGGTTTACTCCACCTGCGACAATTAATTATTAAATACCTCTCACCCTAATTTAATAGTTAATTTATACGGAATTTTACTGCAAAGCAGTGGTTTTTCGTGGCGTTGTAGTAACGCCAAACTAACACATCCGTTCAAACTAGATGGTAGGGAACTACTGTCGATAAATTGGAGAATACCCAATGGCTTTAATCAGTATGCGACAACTTTTAGATCATGCAGCAGAGCATGGTTATGGCGTACCTGCTTTTAACGTTAATAACCAAGAGCAAATGCGCGCGATAATGGAAGCGGCTGACAAAACAAACAGCCCAGTAATCGTTCAAGGATCAGCTGGCGCTCGTGCCTACGCTGGTGCTCCATTTATCCGTCATATGATTTTAGCAGCCGTTGAAGAATGGCCACATATCCCAGTTGTAATGCACCAAGATCACGGCACATCGCCAGGTGTATGCCAACGTTCAATTCAGCTTGGTTTTTCATCTGTAATGATGGATGGCTCATTAATGAGCGATGGTAAAACCCCTTCAAGCTACGAATACAATGTAGAAGTAACGCGCGAAACTGTTGCTATGGCGCATGCCTGTGGCGTATCGGTTGAAGGCGAGCTAGGTGTATTAGGTTCACTTGAAACAGGTGAAGCTGGCGAAGAAGATGGCGTTGGTGCAGAAGGTATATTAACTACTGAGCAAATGCTAACAGACCCTGAAGAAGCCGCTGACTTTGTAAATAAAACTCACGTTGATGCACTTGCAATTGCCTGTGGTACATCGCATGGTGCTTATAAATTTACACGTCCACCAACCGATGACATTTTAGCAATTGACCGTATTAAAGCGATTCATGCGCGTATTCCTAACACGCATTTAGTTATGCATGGTTCGTCTTCTGTTCCACAAGAATGGTTAGAAATTATTAATCAGTACGGTGGCGAAATTCCAGAAACTTACGGCGTACCTGTTGAGCAAATTGTTGAAGGTATTAAGTTTGGTGTTCGCAAAGTAAATATTGATACCGATTTACGTTTAGCATCTACTGGTGCAATTCGTCGTCATATGGCGCTAAATCCATCTAACTTCGATCCGCGTAAATACCTAGCCGAAGCGACTAAAGCAATGACAGAAATTTGTGTTGCACGCTACAACTCGTTTGGTACCTCTGGTCAGGCTAGTAAAATTAAGCCAATTTCACTTGATGAAATGCACCTTAAGTATTTAAGCGGTGAGCTAGACCCTAAAATTAGATAATTGATCATTTTATAACTGATCATTTTTAAAGCCAGTAACTTAGTTGCTGGCTTTTTTAATGCTTGTAACTTTATCTTACAGATTACACTTGTGAGATCACTGCATTACTAACGTTGTATTTTGGGATCACGCATTTACTAACATAAGTAATTTGGGATCATTACTTTACTAAGTAAAATACACATTGACGGTATTTTAAGCTTTAAAATAATCTGATCGTTATATGTTTGTATAAACAATCAACAGTTTAGATGTTTGACTAGGTACAACTCTGATCTGTAAATAGATCAGCTTGGTAAAAATCTGATCTTTTATTATGGGCTTAGTAAAATACAGATCTATTTTTGTACATGTTGATGCTTATACAAGCGTGTTTATCGGTTTCAAATTGTGTTTAAAGCTATTTTTTAAACAATCGATCAGTTAAAAAAGTATGGTTAGTAAAATATTGATCCCAGTAAATAAGCTTTATTTAGCAACATATAGAAAGAGGTAGGGTGGCTAAATTTATAAAAAGTCTTTGTTTATATAAATTTATCGCAAATCACTTTTTTACTGACTGAAATACTAAAAATGTTTAAAAATATGGTGTTAATGAGATTTATTGTCACTATTTTGTGTTTTTTTTACTATCATTTTCATTTACACGTTACACTTTCATAAAAATGTCATACTTAGTCATAATAATGAAAACTAATTCGATAGCGTAAGAGATAAATTGGAATGTCACGTAAAGTACTAGTCGTAGATGACGAAGCTCCTATTAGGGAGATGCTGGTTTTTGTTTTAGAGCAAAATGGATTTCAAGCAATTGAAGCAGAAGATTACGACTCTGCTATTGCTGCTATGGTTGAACCGTATCCTGATATGGTTTTACTTGATTGGATGTTACCAGGTGGTAGTGGTATTCAAATTGCTAAAAAATTCAAACAAAATGAACACACACGCCAAATACCAATTATTATGCTTACGGCACGCGGTGAAGAAGAAGACAAAGTACGCGGTCTTGAAGTAGGCGCAGATGATTACGTAACTAAGCCGTTCTCTCCTAAAGAACTTATGGCGCGTATTAAAGCGGTTATTCGCCGTGTATCGCCAACCTCATTAGAGGAAGCTATTGAAGTACATGGCTTACGCTTAGACCCAATCTCGCATCGTGTTACCTCAGAGGGTAATGAGCTTGATATGGGACCAACCGAGTTTAGATTACTGCACTTTTTTATGACCCACCCAGAGCGTGTTTATAGTCGTGAACAATTACTAGATCATGTATGGGGTACCAATGTGTATGTAGAGGATCGCACTGTTGATGTGCATATCCGTCGTTTACGTAAAGCAATTGGATCACTTGGACATGACCGTTTAGTACAAACTGTACGTGGTGCCGGTTATCGTTTTTCAAGTAAGCTGTGATCAGCTTAAAGCTTAGTTAATGTGTGAAATACGCATGTATTACTACTCTAAGGTAAAGTGAGTGTATGTATCGAGTTGTTAATAAACAGGCATTAGTAAAACGCCTGTTTATCTATTTTTTACCCTTACTATTAATTGGTGTGCTAGTTGGCGCACCATTTTTGCTTTTATTTTTAGGATCTTTTTCTCTTCTTGTTTGGCACTACCATCAACTTTATCGTTTGAGTGATTGGCTACTTAATCAACGTAGCTTTAATCCGCCTGAAGGTGAGGGGGCATGGGAGCAAGTGTTCGAAGGTATTTATCATCTGCAACATCGTAATCGTAAAAAACGTAATGAACTTGCCGATTTAATTCGCCGTTTTCGTGATGGTGCAGAAGCTGTACCTGATGCCGTTGTGGTGCTGCAAAACGATTTAAGTATTGTGTGGTGTAATCAACTTGCACTTAAAGTACTTGGTTTACAGTGGCCGGGGGATCATGGTCAGCGACTTGATAATTTAATACGCGAACCTAAGTTTGCTAAATATATGCACAAAGGCGAGTTTGACGATGCGCTTGAGCTTGATAATGGGCATGCTGTGGAGCAAGTACTTGAATTTAGGGTAATGCCATATGCTAGTACGCAGCTTATGGTGGTAGTGCGAGATGTAACGCGTTTAAAACAACTTGAGCAAATGCGTAAAGACTTTGTGGCAAATGTATCGCACGAACTTCGAACTCCACTAACGGTTATTGCCGGTTATCTTGAGATGATGGATGGCGATATGATGCCGCCACCGGCTATGTGGGGTAAAGCACAAAAAACAATGCTTGAGCAATGCAAACGGATGGATAGTTTAGTTAGCCAACTATTGTCGCTTTCGCGTATTGAAGGTGCACGCCGCCAAGATAACGATAAAGCAATTAATGTTCCCCAGTTACTTACTTATATTCAAACAGAAGCGCAATCAATCAATCAAGATAAAGCGCACGAACTTATTTTTGATATAGACACCTCTTTAGATATTAAAGGCTCTGAGGACGAATTACGCAGTGCATTTTCTAATTTAGTATTTAACGCTATTCATTACACAAAGCCTGGTGGCAAAGTAGAAGTGTGTTGGCAGCGTAAAAATAACAAAGCGTGCTTTAGTGTTATCGATAACGGTGATGGTATTGCAGCAGAGCATATTAACCGTTTAACTGAGCGTTTTTATCGAGTAGATAAAGCACGCAGTAGAACAACTGGTGGCTCCGGTTTAGGCTTAGCTATTACAAAGCATGTGTTAACACGCCACGATAGCCAATTAAATATTACGAGTGAAGTAGGTAAAGGATCGTGTTTTTCTTTTGAATT
The DNA here is from genome assembly GCF_015864385.1 of Pseudoalteromonas sp. SWXJZ94C. Taxonomy (NCBI): domain Bacteria; kingdom Pseudomonadati; phylum Pseudomonadota; class Gammaproteobacteria; order Alteromonadales; family Pseudoalteromonadaceae; genus Pseudoalteromonas; species Pseudoalteromonas sp. SWXJZ94C. The sequence goes on along the minus strand of NZ_JADYXF010000026.1, from coordinate 36,646 downwards.
TTCAATGGATAAGATTGTTCCATTAACTAAAAAATTAAGCTAATCAGTCAAGTCATAAAAGTGTCATTTAAGAGTAATGTAACTGTCATGTACTCACTTTAAAGTGGGCACCAGTTACAAAATGGGACGAACAAACTGGAGAACCCACCATGAAATTTAAAAATTTAGTTGCCGCAATGGGTGTGGCTGTTACAACTTTCGTATCTGCTCAAGCTTTTGCTCTAGATCAAAATATTCCTGAGTATCAAAAAATTAGCGGTGTTTCAGGCAACTTTTCATCAGTAGGTTCAGATACTTTAGCCAACATGATGACGTTTTGGGCTGAAGAGTACAAACGTATTTACCCAAATGTAAATATTCAAATTCAGGCAGCAGGTTCTTCTACTGCTCCACCGGCACTTACCGAAGGTACAGCTAACCTTGGTCCTATGAGCCGTAAAATGAAATCAAAAGAAATCGAAGCGTTCGAAAAACGCTACGGCTACAAACCAACAGAAGTACGCGTAGCAATTGACGCACTAGCTGTTTATGTTCATAAAGACAACCCAATTGAAGGTCTTCGTATTGACCAAGTAGATGCTATTTTTTCATCTACTCGCAAATGTGGTGCGTCTGAGCAAGTAAATCGTTGGAGTGATGTTGGCTTAACAGGTAACTGGGCAGCAAGAGACATTCAGCTTTACGGACGTAACTCTGTATCGGGTACTTACGGTTACTTTAAAAAGAAAGCATTGTGTAAAGGTGACTTTCGTAACAACGTAAATGAGCAACCTGGTTCTGCATCAGTAGTACAGTCAATTTCATCGTCATTAAATGCAATTGGTTACTCTGGTATTGGTTATAAAACATCGGGTGTACGTACTGTACCACTTGCTAAAAAAGGCGATAACTTTGTTGATGCAACATTAGATAACGTTGCTAAAGGTAAATATCCGTTGTCTCGCTTTTTATATGTTTATGTAAACAAGCACCCAAATAAGCCGTTGTCTCCAATGGAAGCACAGTTCTTAAAAATGGTACTTTCAAAAGACGGTCAGCAAATTGTAGAAAAAGATGGTTATGTACCACTTTCTGCAAAGCTAGTAGAGGTAGAACTTAAAAAGCTTGGTTTAAATTAAACAAACCTTAATATAGCGAATATAAAAGCCAGTTAATGACATTCATTAACTGGTTTTTTTGTTTATAGTACATTTATTAAAAACGTGTTTTTTAAAGGCATCTGATTGATAGCCAATATAAATAAACTAATGCAGAGGTAATTACAGAGCTACTTTATTATAAATCCCACTTTGTAGTTAACTATCCTTTAGTGAATAAATCCTATCTAAAATACTTATCTTAAAAATCATTACTTTGGTAATAAAAAACAATTGTACAACTTTCCTAAAAACATAATTTCTATCGCATGGTAATTAATCACAGTGATGATTTTCTACGATTCAATAAATAGAGTTTTAGATATGAAGATTCTCGTTTTTTTAAAGCACAAGACGTTTTTAATGAGGATGGATCTTTGCAAACAGATGAAGATAAAATTTCATGGTTTGACTATTTTAGCCGAACCATTAATCGACTTATTTGGTGGGGTGAGGCAACAAAAGAGCACCGTTCATTAGTTGACCCACATAATATGATTAAAGACTTTAAAGCAACGCCGAGTGGACGTAACGCGCCTTAAATTTACATGCGGCGATGTTTAAGGCATAAAAAAACCGCCAACTAAGCGGTTTTTTAAAACTAAAAACAAAAACTAAATTATAAATTACCTAATTTTTCAGCTTGTACTTTACACTGATTATAGCTCTCAACACATTTACCAGAGCATACTTGTTGTTTTAAGCCTTCGCCAATTGATTGCTGTTCGCAGTTAGTTTCGCATTGATAGTTTTGTTGAGCACACTGGTTAAGTTCAGGGCTTTCTATTTGGTTTTGACAACCTGCTAAAACTAAAAAAGTAAGGGCGGCTACGCTTGTTTTAATTAAAGTTTGCATGCTTCTTATCCTTAAAAATAGAGTCGCAATAATATTAAATTTCGACCTGAATATTGTCGATCAATCTAACACCACCAAAATAGGCTGCGGCTAAAATCACAAATTGTGTATCATCGAGTGTAGCATTTTTTAATGTATCTCGTTGAGCTATCTCAAAATAGTCAGGTTTTAAACCTGCTTGAGCTAAATTATGTTTAGCTTCTTCTTCAAGTTTTACAAAGTCTTTATTGCCACTTTTTAGCTGCTCTGCACAAGTATTAAGTGCTTTAAATAATATAGTTGCAGTTGTTTTTTGCTCATCGGATAAATAACCATTACGCGAACTCATAGCAAGCCCAGATACTTCGCGCATGGTAGGCACACCAATTACTTCAACCGGAATTGATAAGTCGCGCGCCATGGTTTTAATAACTTGTAGTTGCTGAAAGTCTTTTTCACCAAAGCAGGCGTAGTCAGGTTGTACTAAGTTAAATAACTTAGTAACGACTGTTGCAACGCCTCTAAAATGACCTGGGCGAGAGCCACCACAGTAACCCAGCGAAATATCAGGTACATCCACAAAGCTTTGTGCACCTAATCCATTAGGATAAATAGTTTCTGTGCTTGGCGTAAATACTATATCTGTTCCGAGCTCCGCTAAACCTTGTTTATCTTCGTTTAACGTACGAGGGTAATTATCTAAATCTTCGTTAGCACCAAATTGCATTGGGTTAACAAAAATACTAACGACGACTTTATCTGCTAAGTTTTTTGCTTTTTCTACTAACGAAAAATGCCCGCGATGCAAGTTACCCATAGTTGGCACTAGTGCAACGCTAAGACCCGCTTGGCGCCATGCTTTAATTTGACTACGTAACGATCTGATTTCAGTTATTGATTGCATTATTTAAACTCGTGTTCAGCGCTTGGAAATGCGCCACTTTTAACATCGGTACAATACTTTTGAACTGCTTCAGGCATGTTGCCTGTTTCAAGTAAAAAGTTCTTAGAAAATTTAGGAATATACCCAGCTGAAATACCTACTAAGTCATGCATTACCAGTATTTGACCGTCTGTTAAGTTACCAGCGCCTATTCCTATAGTAGGAATGCTTATCGCATCGGTAATGCGTTTAGCAAGTGCACTTGGAATGCATTCTAGTACTAATAATTGCGCGCCAGCCGCTTCTAACGCTTTTGCATCTGCAATCATTTCAAGTGCTTTACTCTCTTCACGACCTTGTATTTTAAAGCCCCCAAATACGTGAACAGATTGCGGCGTAAGACCTAAATGCCCACATACCGGAATACCTTGTTGGGTAAGCGCTTGAATACTTTCGTAAAGCCATTCTCCGCCTTCAAGTTTTACCATATTAGCGCCTGCGCGCATTAGTTCTGCTGCATTTTTACAGGTATCGCTTACGCTTGAATAAGTCATGAAAGGTAAGTCCGCAATAACAAATAATTCGCGACTACCTGCGCGTACACAACGGGTATGATATGCAATATCTTGATTGGTCACGGCAAGCGTGTCATCGCCACCTTGAAGTACCATGCCCAAAGAGTCGCCGACTAAAATAACTTCAACGCCGTTATCATGAAATAACTTTGCAAAACTAGCGTCGTAGGCTGTTAATGCAGTAATTTTGTTATTTTCTGCTTTCATTTTGTTCAAAGTAGAAACGGTTATTTTAGACATAATATTCCTCGCAGGCATAAGCCTAGGTTAATTACAGAGGTAATTGTTGTAAGTCATTGAGCGGTAAATTATTTGCAATATCTTGCAATGCAACGCCGCTAGGTAAAATGAGTTTGGGTGCTAATTCTAACAATGGATACACTACAAACTCACGAACGTTCAAACCATAATGAGGCACTGTTAAGCGCGTGGTATTTATAATTTGATCGCCAAATAATAGGGTGTCTATATCAAGTGTACGTGGACCCCAACGCTCGGCTTTTCTAACTCGCCCATGTTCAAGCTCTATACTTTGTGTTAAATCCAGTAATTGCTCAGGCTCAAGGCTTGTTTTAATACATGCAACGGCGTTTATGTAATCGGGTTGATCTTGTGGGCCCATCGGTTTACTTGCATAGTAATGCGATACGCTTACAAACTCACAATCAGGCAGCTTTTTAAGCGCAGTTATTGCGTTATCAAGCTGCTCTTTTGGTGAGTTTAGATTGGCACCTAAACCCAAATAAACACAGTGCATATTATTACTCGGTTGGTTTTTTAGGCGCGCGTCGACGAGTGCGTTTACGTGGTTTAGGACCGCCTTGATGACCTAAGTTTTTAACCATGTCTTTTTGACCGTTAATATCTTGGCTTAGGTATTGTGTCCACCACTGTGCAAGCTCAGTATGCTGAGTTTCGCCAGCATCCACACGTAGCAATAAAAAGTCGTAAGCGGCTTTAAAGCGAGGCTGCTGAGTTAATCTGTAAGCACGTTGTCCTGCACGTTTATCTAGACGATGCTGAATATGCCAAATATCTCGTGCGCCTAACGTAAAGCGTTTTGGTACTGCAATATGTTGAGAGCTTTCACTAAGTACTTTATTCATTGCTTGTGCAAAGGCATCGTACTCAAGTATTTGCTCTTGTTCTTGAATCTTTTTAGTGTGCTCCAATAACGGGAACCAAAGCAGTGCAGCAAAAATAAACGCAGGCGTTACTTTTTTATTTGAATTTATACGCTTGTCGGTATTTTGAAACATTTGCTGAACGAGTTTGTTTTCAAGACCGTCAGGGTTTTTATCTAAAATTTTATCTAGTTCAGGGAATAACGAACGGAATAAACCGTATTTACGCAGCATTAAAAAGTTTGCTTCAGCCTTACCATTTAAAAACAGCTTAAGTATTTCTTCAAACAAACGCGCAGGCGGAATGTTATCAAGTAAGTTTGCTAGTTCAGCTATTGGTTTTTCGCTGTTTGGCGCAATGCTCATATCAAGTTTTGTTGCAAAGCGTACTGCACGTAACATACGCACAGGGTCTTCTCGGTAACGCGTTTCTGGGTCACCAATTAACTCAATTTGTTTAGCTTTTATTGCGGCTAAACCATTGGCGTAATCGTGAATGCTAAAATCGTTGATTGAGTAGTAAAGCGCGTTAATTGAAAAGTCGCGGCGTTCTGCATCTTCTTCAATACTGCCAAATACGTTATCGCGAAGTAATTGACCTTCATCGCTTGATTGGCTTATTTGGTTTTTATCTTCTGGCGCTTCGTGGTGTCCGCGCATAGTCGCTACTTCAATAATTTCACGACCAAATACAATGTGTGCTAAACGAAAGCGACGACCTATTAAACGGCAATTTCTGAATAGTTTTTTTACTTGATCAGGTGTCGCGTTTGTTACTACATCAAAATCTTTTGGTTGCTGACCTAACAATATATCGCGAATACAACCACCAACTAAGTAGGCATCGTAGCCACCGTCTTTTAAACGATAAAGTACTTTGATTGCATTTGGGCTAAATTGTTTGCGAGAGATACCATGTTCACCACGAGTGATCACTAACGGTTCGCTGCTTACAGATGCACTTACAGGCGTGTTTTCGGCACTCGTATTTGGGCCGATTATTTGTCTGCAAAATTGAAAAAGCTTGGAAATAATAATCTGTCTCCTAGAAGGTGTTGATTGGCTCGCCATCGCAATCAAAAACTACAGCAAGTATAGGTGTTATAACGTAATACTAACTGTTTAACGTAAATAGCATATATTTAGGCGGGTATCATATACCAGCAGGGTTTAAAAATTAAGTTGATGTGTTGAAATTAAGCCGTTTTTAGTGATTTTTATTTACTTAATTGTGTAAATTGGATGGCTTGGCTAGTTGGATGCTGAGAAATTTGTATTTCAGGTACGTGTGGAACCTGTTTTAAGTTAAATTTGTTTACTCCCCATGCCATTAACTGCTCAATATTTAAGTCCATTAAATTAGCGTTTATTGGTAAACCTAAAAACTCGAATGCACTTATTAATGCCGGTTTTGGATTTTGTTTACTTATGGCGGGTGCATAGTTTTGCTTAGAAAGCTTAAATCCTGGTTTAGCTACAGCTAACGGTAAATGTGCAAATTCAGGTATTGGGTTATTAAGCTGTTTAAACAAACTAATTTGTCGTGCTGTTGGCTCAATTAAATCTGCGCCTCTTACAATACGATTAATACCTTGCTCAATATCATCAACCACTACTACAAGTTGATAGGCAAATAAACCATCGCTACGTTTTATTAAGTAATCTTCATGGGCGAGGGCGCTATTGACGTTAATATCGCCTTGAATAAGATCATTAAATTGCGTTGTTGCATGAGTTTGAATAAGACGAAGTGCGCCAGTATTTGTGTTGTGCTTAAGCGCTTTACAATGCCCTTTATAAATACCACCAATGGCTTTTATTTGTTTTCGAGTGCAGTTACACCCATAAATAAGGTTTTGCTTTAAAAGGGAGTTAACGGTGTCTTGGTATAAATTAAGGCGCTGCGTTTGATAAACAACAGGTTCGTCCCAGTATAGGGCATAGGCTTGTAAGGTGTTTAGAATATCGGTATCGGCGTTTTTGATAACGCGCGTGGTGTCTATATCTTCAATACGTACTAACCATTTTCCTTGATTTTCTTTTGCATCAAGGTAACTACCTACAGCCGCCACAAGTGAACCAAAATGTAATGGTCCAGAAGGAGACGGTGCAAAACGCCCGCGATATTTACACATAGGCGCAGTAACGGCTGTAGGAGGCATAACTAATTAATATAAATTAATTAGCCGCGTCCAGATTGCTTTTCTTTAATTTCTGCAAGTGTTTTACAGTCTACGCATAAATCAGCAGTTGGGCGCGCTTCTAAGCGGCGTATGCCAATTTCGATGCCACAAGACTCACAAAAGCCAAAATCATCTTCTTTAATCAAATTAATTGTTTTTTCAATTTTTTTGATTAGTTTACGTTCGCGGTCACGTGTTCTAAGTTCTAAAGAGAACTCTTCTTCTTGTGCTGCGCGGTCAACTGGGTCTGGAAAGTTGGCTGCTTCGTCTTGCATGTGCGACTTTGTACGATCAACTTCGTTACGAAGATCGTTACGCCAAGTTTCTAAAATCGTTCTAAAATGAGCACGTTGTGCATCATTCATGTACTCTTCGCCTGGTTTTTCTTGGTATGGTTCTAAACCGGCTTGAGCCAATAAACCATGTTTCTTTTGGTCTGGCATAACTATCTCCTAAATCCTTAATTTAATGCCTCAGCATTAGCCGGCGGTATAAATAACAGAAACTTATATCCTAGGCAAATTTATTTTTAATTAATCGAATTAGCTTCAACCATATTTAGTGATTTAAAAGCGTATTAATATCTTGTTTACACTTTTATTCATTCACGTATTCGCTTTCTAAAACTTGCCTTGTTATGTGGGCAAAACTTTTAAAAACAAGTTAGTTTAGTGAATTCAAAACGACTATTTTAAAGTTTTACTAAAGTTTAGTGCTATTTAAAAATTTCAATTAACTTAATGCTTTGTATTTATAGATTTTTATATAAATGAAATTTTTGTATGAAGTGTAACTTCATTTGCAGAAATAATAGCTTTGTAAGCCAATACCTCAACGCCTTTGTTAATTGCTTGGTTTAATAACTGAGCATATTTTTCATCTATATGCGCCGCAGCACTGACGGTATTTATCCCTTCATGCAAAATGGCAAACAGTAGTACGGCGCGATGCCCTTGTTCGACCATTTCTATTAATTCACGAATATGTTTTTGTCCGCGAACTGTTTGTGTATCAGGAAAATAACCTTGTCCATTGTGTGTATCATTTTCACTTAATAAAGTGACCGATTTAACCTCTACGTAGCAATCTGGCTTATTTTTACTTGTAAGTAAAAAGTCGATACGGCTGTTTTCGCTACCATATTTTACTTCGCTTTGTAATTGTTCGTAATGTGTAAGCTCGCTAATAACGTTGTTATTTATTGCTTCTTCTACCACTTTATTTGCTATGGCTGTATTTACACATATAAGTTGCGATAAATGGTTTTGGGTAAGCTCTAATGAATGCGGGTACTTTCGTTTAGTATTATTGCTTGTGGAATAAAAAGCATTAAAACCAGGCTCTGCGCATCCCGTCATTTTACCTGTGTTAGCACAATGCGCGGTAAATTCAGAACCGTCATTAAGCTGTAAGTCGGCTAAAAAACGTTTATAGCGCCTTAATAATGTAGCTGATTGCAGTGCTGGCGTATATTTCATAATAACTTCCAAGGCGTAAATGCTAAGCAGTAGTGTGATTTATGTTATTTATCTCAAGCTGTTGGGAACTTAAGCGCTCTATAGTAAACTCGGTGGCACATTTAAGTGCAAAGGTATTCTAACATGAGTGAAAAATTTGTTGTTCAACTAAGCGAGCAGTCTGCGCCAAGCCATTGGGGCGAAAATGCGTCGTTATCTTTTAACGAGCATGGTGCAACGGTTCATTTGTCTGAACAAGAAACATTAAAGAATGTTCAAAAAGCAGGTCGTACTATTGCAATCCAAGGCGTTAAAAACGTTGAATTAGCAGGCGACACTTGGTGCACAGAAAGCCAGTGGGCTTTTTACCAAGGTTTTGTAACACCAAAATCATTAGATGGTGTTGAGTTTGTTGATAACGCACAATCAGATATTAAAGAACTTGCTTACTTAAAAACATCGGCAATTTGGGCGCGTGAAATGGTTAACGGTACAGCCGATGACATTTACCCTGAAAGCCTAGCTGAAAAAGCCGCTGAATTTATTCAATCATTAGCGCCTGAACACGTAAGCTACCAAATCATTAAAGGCGATGCATTATTAGAGCAACAGTGGATTGGTATTCACGCTGTTGGTCGTGGCAGCGTTCGTCCACCAGTATTGCTTGAGCTTGATTACAACCCTACTAGCGATGAAAATGCGCCAGTAAGTGCTGCACTTGTAGGTAAAGGTATTACGTTTGACTCAGGCGGTTACTCTATTAAGTCGAGCGAAGGTATGCTTGGTATGAAATGCGACATGGGCGGTGCTGCAACAGTAACTGCAGGTTTAGCATTGGCTATTAATCGTGGTATTGAAAAACGTATTAAGCTGTTTTTATGTTGTGCTGAGAACTTAATCTCGGGTCATGCATATAAGTTAGGTGACATTCTTACTTATAAAAATGGTACAACAGTTGAAATCGTAAATACTGATGCGGAAGGGCGTTTAGTGCTAGCTGATGGCTTAATGGCCGCAGGAGAGACAGGCGCACCACTTATTATTGACGCTGCAACACTTACCGGTGCTGCATTAGTTGCTGTTGGTCAAGAGTACAATGCATTATTTGCGCTTGATAAAGAGTTTGTACGTGAAGTTGAAGGATTTGCTTGCCAAGAAATGGAAGCTGCTTGGCCTCTACCTCTTGAAAAATGGCATCAGCAAAACTGTCCATCACCTTACGCTGATACAGCTAATAGCCGTGCACAAAAAGGTGGCGGTTACGGCGGCGCATCAAATGCGGCAGGCTTTTTATCACGCTTTGTACCAAACGATGGTAAAGGTTGGGTACACATTGATTTAGCTGCGGCATTTAACATGAGTAGCACAAACCAATGGGCTGCGGGTGCAACAACGCAAGGTATGCGTACGGTTGCACGTACTTTGCTAGAAAAAGCATAATATAAATTAGTTTTAAAATAGGCGCTCACAAGCGCCTATTTTTTTTGTGCGCAAGGCAAGCAATTTAGTTCGATTTACGGTAAAATCCGTCGCCAATACCTGTTTGAGTTGAATCTTGGCTTTATTTTAAGCTGTGCTCAAATGTTATTCTCACCACTGGGGTTTTTAACTATGTCAGATAAGTGCTACATCACAGCTCAACAGCTGCTTGAAGATTCGTTCCGCGTAGCGGCACAAGTATATAAAGATGGGTTTCGTCCAGACTTTATTATTGGTATTTGGCGAGGTGGTGCACCAATTGGTATTGCGGTGCAAGAATTTTATGATTACAAAGGTATTGAGACAGACCACATTGCAGTGCGTACCTCGTCTTATTACGGTATTGGTAAGCAGTCAAAAGAAATTAAAGTACACGGTTTACATTACATTGTTGAAAACGCGAATGCTGGCGATTCACTTTTAATTGTTGATGACGTGTTTGATTCTGGTCGCAGTATTTTTGCGTTAAAAGAAAAGCTTTCTGAGCTTATGCGCTTAAACTTACCGCGCGATATTCGTATTGCATGCCCATATTACAAACCTAAAAACTCTAAAGTAGACATGAAGCCAGATTATTATATTCATGAGTCTGAAGAGTGGTTAGTGTTCCCGCATGAACTTTCGGGTTTAACGCCGGATGAAATTATTGCTGGTAAATCTGATCTTGCAAAAATACACGATATTTTGTTAGAAAAGTAATATACAAATATAACTAACTTGAATGGTGGGGAGTTAATTGCTTAACCAAAATTCAAGATAAATAAAAAAGGCCGTAAAGGCCTTTTTTGTGTTTAAAATTTAGCTAATTGCTTAGTTAACTGCTTGGTTAACTATTTAAGCAACCGGCTTAAAGTTGAGCAAAGCTATCTACGTATTCACTTAGCCTTGGTATATCTACGGCTTGTAAGCCATCGTTACTTCTCAGTACTAAGCCTTTTTCTACTAGCTCTGTAACAACACGCCTGTAAGCGCGCTCAGTTGTTGCAAAACGTTCTGCTTCAGCATTTACCGTTGGGTAGGCACGAAGTAGCGTAGGGTTGTTATTCTCCGCTCTTAATAAGCAATCTTTTGCTATGTTGTAGCTCAAAGGTAGTAATAGCTTATCTAAATTGATCTTTTGATTTTCTTGAAATTTAGCTGCAATAGTTTGTGCGGTATAAAGGCTAAGCTCTGGCTTTTCAAGTAATAGCGTACGCCAATGCCTAAGCTCAATAAGATTATATGTAACATCGCTAAAGCACGTTACCGTATAAATACAGGGGTTATTATTAAGCGCTTCTATTTCGCCAATAAGAGTATTATTGCAATCCAATTGACCTAGCAGCAGGCGTCGTCCATTACCTACGTCGTAACTAAACGACACAGTACCACTGCGCACAAGCACAAGCTTGCTTAAGGGCTGATCTTGGTGGATAAGCACTTCTTTTTTTGATTGCTGATAACTACTACCCGCAAAGGTGAGGAGTTGGTCAACAAGGTAACTAGAAAAATGGTATTGAAACATCAATGCGCTCTTCGGACAAATGTCCTATTTATTACACCTTAATGACGTTAGCATTACGGCTCTAAGAATTTATGCTAACTTGCTACTATTATTAGCCTTGCTAATAATATTATTTAACCTTCATTTCCCGTGTAATGATTTAGGAAGCTGCTGGCAATTGCCGGCAAACTTTTTTAAGGTTTTTAAGCAAGTTAGCTTTTTTATTTTGTTGTAATACCAATCCACAATAATCTTTAATCAATTTTAGAGCTAAACTTGGCGCTAACTGTGTTAAAAACTTCTGATTTAGAACAACTAAATAACGAAATTTTTGCCTTGTTATCGACCCTGTTTTCTTAGCTCAAAATAAATTACTTAATTAAGAAAATTGGTATAACTTTGCAATACTTATAAGTGCAATAAGTTAGCAGTAATGTAATGCTAACCTAAAGCCTAGGAGAGAACAATTGAGTTGGGAATATTTAGGTTATATTGCATCAGCTTTATTAGTTGCATCGTTAACAATGACAGACCTAGTGAAGCTACGTTGGTACAACATGTTTGGTTGTATGGTCTTTACAGCGTACGGTGTTGCGATAGGTGCAGTGCCCGTTATTTTTACGAATGGCTTACTGTCGCTTGTAAATTTATATCACATTATAAAAATATATCGCCAGCCTAAAGCCGAAGCGCCTAAAAGCTGAAGTAAAAAAGGGTTAACTTGCGTTAACCCTTTTTTGTTTTTTATTTAATCTATTGAATTGCGTCTAACATTATTCCATCTGTTCTGCGCGTTGGGTATAACGATTCCACTATAAAGCTCGGTATAAATCCTTTAGCCGAAGACACCACTACTTTTGATTTAGCACCAATAATACGAGCGTTAACAATAACGCCTCTGTTGGTGTAAGTAAGTGTGCCCGTTAATGTGTATTCTATATGCGGATAACCTTTAAGGTCTTTACCATTTCGGCTAAACGAAAAATCACCCATTGGTGTTACATGCACTGTACCTGTGTGTTTATAATCAACAACAGACAATCCAAATTCTTGTAATTCTGTTATAAAACTCTCAGCTAAATGATTACCAAAAATATTTGTTGTTTGCAGATTGTCGTCTAAATTTACAAAAGACGTAATAGCGATAGGTGTTGTGCTATTTATATAGTTCATGTTTTCAATTAGTTTCATAGCTAACTGTTCAGTGTAATTACTTAGTAATTTACTGCTATTAATTGGGCGGTAGTTGTTTTCTGGAAATTGCCAATTACTTACGCGTGGCTGATAGTTCTCAGTGTATTTAGCATTGTGCGCGTGATTTTGCGAATTGTTATTATGTGGAGCATGACCGTTATATACAGGGTGAGTAGAACAAGCTGAAAGTGAAAGTGTAAAAAGTGCCGATAAAGTTAAAGATATCTTTTTTGATAACATGTTTTCTTCCTGAAACATAAGGGGAATTTTAAATTACCCAACCTTATCGACACACTTTTTGATTACTTTAGTTAATTTTTATAATTAATTCGTTTATTTGCATTTATTTTTTTGATGTAACCTCTTCTTTTTCATAACGAAGCGTACCTGAAATCCATGTTTGCAGCACATTGGTTTTATAAATTTCGTCAACCGGCACTTTAAAATAGTCTTTATCGATTAAAATAAAGTCAGCCCATTTACCCTTTTCTAAGCTGCCTATTTTAAACTCTTGATGAGCCGCATAAGCGCCCCCTAAAGTAAACGCTCGCAGGGCATCTTCTCTACTTAGGACTTCACTTGCACGCCAGCCATTAGCGGGTAGTTGTTCATGATCCATACGTGTAATTGCAGAATATAAACCATCAAACGGATTAGCTAATTCAACAGGGTAATCAGAACCTGCAGCAATAACTGAACCTTGCTTTAAAAAGGTTTTCCACGCATAAGCACCACTTAATTGTTTTTCGGTTAAGCGTTGCTCTGCCATGTGCATATCTGATGTAGCATGCACAGGTTGCATTGATGGAATTATTTTTAGTGCTTTAAAGCGAGGGATGTCGTCGGGCGTTACTATTTGCGCATGCTCTATGCGGTTACGAAGTAATATGCCACCTGTTTTTTTAAATACGTTTTGGTAGGCATCAAGTACGACTCTATTTGCTTTGTCGCCAATAGCATGTGTGTTTGCACTAAAACCACTTTTAAAGCTTAGGGTAAAAAGCGCTTCAAGTTTTTCTTGAGTTTCGAGCATTAAACCATGGTAGTTAGCTCTATCTGCATAATCTTCAATGAGTGCTGCACCACGAGATCCTAACGCACCATCTGCGTATACTTTAACGCTACGAATAGACATGAAGTCGTTAGCATCTTGATAACGACCCGCTTTTAACATCGTTTTTAAATCGGGACTTGCACCACTAAGCATCGCAACAATACGTACTGGCAAATTACCAAGCTTGCTTCGTTCTTTGTATACTTCCCATGTGGTTTTATCAATACCTGCATCGTGGGTTGATGTAATACCTAAGCTAAGTAAATGCTTGCCTGCTGCATCAAGAGAGTCGCTAATATCTTGCTTTGATGGCGCTGGCATATGTTGTGTAATTAATGCCTCGGCTTTATCTACAAATATACCAGTAGGATTGCCAAATTCATCTTTAATTATTTCGCCGCCATCTGGCGCTTTTGTTTGAGCCGTAATGCCTGCTAGTTCAAGCGCTTTTGAATTAACCCAAATAGCATGGCTATCTATACGCGAAAGCACAACAGGTCTATCTTTTACTACTTTGTCTAAATCAGCTGCGGTAGGAAACTGCGCATTATCCCAAAGTTCCTGATTCCAACCCCGGCCAATAATCCAATCTTGCTTATTCTCAGCAAATATATTTAGTTTTTCCGTAATTTCATTTACAGACTTTGCGCCGCGCACATCAAGCTGCGATAAATTATCACCTAACCCAATAACGTGCCCATGCGCATCAATTAAGCCTGGTAGCAATGTATTACCGTTTGCATCAATTAACTTTGCATTGGGGTAGCTGTTTTTTAATGTATCGCCACCTAGCTTTACTACTTTGCCATCTTTTATTACAAGGGTAGAAAACTGTTGAACTTCGCCTTTTAGCATTTTTCCTTTATATAAAGGGGTATAGCCATTGGCGTTATAGATTACTTTAGTTTGTGCAATAGCGTAACTAGAGCCAGCACAAAGGCTAGCGAGTATGAGTGGTTTGATTATTTTTTTGAGTAACATGAGGCATTATTTTTTATTGTTTGTACGTTAACACTAGCAAAACCATTTTTATAATACCAACAACTTGAGATAAGGGTTTTTTATATAGGAGAGACAGGCGCTGTTTACGAAAGAGGTCATTAGTGAAAATCTAATTAATAATAACTAACCAAGTAAAAGAAAATGCGATGAAAACCCTCTATTTATTACTCCCCTTGAGCATGATGCTAACAGCCTATAGCTCAACGTCTGATAAACAAGTAAACGATAAAATGCCGAGTTTTGTTGATTTATCGAGTCCTGAACTTCAAAGTGAGGCAGGTGAATATTGGAATGTTGCTAAAAGAGTTGAGCCGGGATACCCGATAGAAGCCACAAAGAAAAGTACTTCAGGTTGTGTTGAGTTATCTGTGCTAGTTAACTCACAGGGTAGGGCTCAAGGGTATAACACCATTTCGTCCTACCCTGAGGGAGTATTTGATAAAAATGCAGCAGCGACTATGAATCTATTGCGTTATGATCCGCAGCTCAAAATACAAGTAAGCAACCTATATTAACTTATGCTCGAATGGACTTTATCGTGAGCCCAAACCTAGCGATACAAAGTATCTAACGCATTGTCCTTGCGGAAAATAGAGTCGCAGTTAATAACGTATCAATATAAAAAAGCTAGGTACTTTTATTTACCTAGCTTTAATAATTATTACTTACTTGCATACAAGTCATATTCGTTAAGTCTTAGTTTCCCGTCTTTATCTTGATCGTAGTTAGAAAAGCGCGACCACAGAGCGGGATCTGCCGCTGTTTCTGAACGTGTTAAAGCCCCATCTTTATTTCTATCTAATTTTTCAAATTGCTTAGCAATATCGTTACTTACGGCAAAACTTAATGTGCTAAAAATGCTAAGCGAAAAAAACGCTATATAGCTTATATTTTTCATGAAATTACTCAGTAGAGGTTATTGGTTAGATAATTTTTGAATTCGATTAGTGATATTTTACTGTCTTGATCTTTATCCCACATTACAAAAGTGTTTAGTAATTGTGGTTGAGCATCAAGTTCATCGTGAGTTAGGTATCCACTTTTATTTGAGTCTAGGTGGTCAAAGCGTTGCTTTACATCAAGTGCTGAGGCGCTAAAACTTGATAGCATTAAGATGCTTGATAACAAAGTAAGTATCTTCATGATGTTCCTTCCAAAATGCAGTATTTACGGTTTTACTAACGTTTATACTCATAGTGTTAAGTAAGTAACCCACTTTAGCGACACAAAGAACCTGATAACGAGTCAAAAAATTTATACAGTTGTTCTATATAAAAAAGCATTAAACGAGGTTAACGGGGCTTTAGATCACTAAAACAGTCAATATTTAAATTTAATTAATATTAAATACTTAGCTTTAAGCTAGAAGGGATAAAGCACTTGCCATAATTTAACTCCCAACATTAAATCCTTTTACACACTCCCTCAGGGATTATGGCAAATACTTTAAATTCACTTTACTAGATAGAAGCTTAAGTAAAACTTAACCTTAAGGTTTAAAGCTCTCAAATTCTTTTTTTGAGATCATTTCGTCGTCGTTTTCATCCAAATCAGTAAATTGTTTCATTACTTCTTTGTCTTTTTTTGCTTCGGTAATTGATATTTGCCCGTCCATATCTTTATCTAAATGGGCAAAACGCACATTTGTTGGTGATGCAAGTACTGTGGCACTAATTGCTAAAAACATTAATGAAAAAGCGGCTATAAGTTGTTTCATAATCACGTTCCTTATTAAATGTGTTTATTGAATAAATTTTTTGAATTCATTTAGCGACAACAAACCATCTTGGTTTGTGTCTATTTGTGCAAAGTTTTCATGTAATACGGCGTCTTCGCCAGCTTCGGCTTCGTTTAATGTACCGTTACTGTCTTTGTCTAACTCGTTAAAAGTAGCTTGAACGTCCATAGCGAGTGCTCCTGTGCTTAAAAAGCCCAAAGCGAGTAATGACGAGATTACTAAAAAGCGATTGTTCATAATTATTTCCTTATTAAATAAAGTTGTTATACCCATTACAAAAATGATGCCAAAAAGTATTTTTGTTTATTTTCAACCGGTTATGTAGGTAGTTAGATGTGAGTATGAAATTTTTACTGAATTTGATGTAACTTTTGTGTGCTTTTAGCAACACAATTTTAAGAGATTTATACTAGGTATTTAAAATCAATGAGTTACGTTGTTGCAGTTTAGCGACAAGGTGTTTTTATTACGCGAACAGTTAATCGTATTAAATGTAATTGTTGATTCAGCTAGTGTATAAGGTAGACGCCTAATAATAGAATGCTTAACGTCAATGAGGATTAAACATAATGCCAACAACCATGGCTGAAAAATACAAAACAATGCTTAATTGGCGACCTAATTTAATAGGTCAATTTGTAATAAGCATGCTGTTGTCACTACTTCCTCTTTCGTTGGTCGTTATTGTATTTTTAAATGCGCTTAACAAGCAGTTAGACGTTACTCAACTAATAGTAAGTAATAACTACCAAGTCACTAAATCGTTCAATGCTTTAAAGCAAGAACTAAACAGCCTTGAGCGCGCTACAAGACAAAACTGGGTATTAAAAAGCGAGTCGCTCGATAAATTAATTGTTGATAAGTGGCAGTCATCTTTACAAAGCGTAGATGAACTAACGCTCATTAATGCAAGCCAAGATCATAGTGCGCAATGGCAGCGTTTAAGTAAAACTCTACAAGCCGCGCACGTACAACTCGTTGAAGAAAAACAAGAGCAGGCAGAATTATTTGTGCCTATAAGTGATTTAATGGCGGAGCTTACACTGTGGTTACGTGATAAAAACGAAACCCAAATCACTGATAATAAAAATGAATTAACAAGCTTACAAACATCATTTATAAATTGGTTGGTAGCACTTATTCCACTTACTTTAATTGTAGGGGGCGGTTTTTTATGGCGAATAAGTGGTCGCTTAAAAGGATTAACATCAATTATAGATAAATTAGGGCAAGGTCATTGGCAGCAAAAAATATCGGTAAAAGGCTCTGCTGAATTAGTTGAATTGGGTAATAAGTTACAATGGGTGCAAGAGCAGCTTCATGTACTTGAACAACAAAAAGATACCTTTTTACGCCATGTAACGCATGAGCTTAAAACGCCACTGGCTTCAATGGTTGAGGGTACCGATTTACTCGCCGATGAAATAGTTGGTCCTATTACTGATGAGCAAAAAGCGGTACTTGAGCTTATTGCTCAATCAATGGTGCGCTTACGTACTATGATCGACAGTTTATTAAGTTACAACGCTATTCGAACCAGTAAAGATAGCTTAAGCGAAGTTGAGTTTACTTATCTTATTAATAAAATAAACAGTCACTTTGAACATCGTTTAGGTGCTCGAGAGCAAGCAATAAAGTGGCAAAATCACCTCCCTAATAAAACGCTCGCGTTACCGAGCGAATTAATTGAAATGATTTTAATTCAGTTAATTTCTAATGGCTTAAAATTTTCTGAAGATAAGCAAAGTGTCACTATTAATTTGGCACTTGAGCAAAACCAGCTTTGTATCGCTGTTACTGATGAAGGGTGCGGCATAAAAGAGCAAGAAAAAACTCAAATTTTTAGCGCATTTTATCAAGGCAAACACAGTAAAAATGTTACTCTGCAAGGCAGTGGACTGGGTTTAACTATTGTAAAAGAGTCTGTTGAGCAATTACGAGGGCAATTAGTGGTGGAACATAATGAACCTAAAGGTTGTCTATTTTTAATTAAAATTCCAATAACAACTATTCAAGGAGTTAATTAGCATGCGATCGCGTTTAATGACTATTTTATGTGTGCTTGGTAGCACCATCATTTTATCGGGTTGCGAGATTAACAACGCACAAGAAGAACATGTTTCTGCCTCAATAACAAAAACAACACCGGCACCAGTGATCGATACTCAGGTCACGACAGATAAAAACACTAAGCCAAGCCCTAAATCTCGTCCAAAGGACGATCCTATTTATCCACCAGCAGAGCAGGTAATTGCATGGCATGCAAATCAATGTGGTGGATTTAAGGTAACTCCAGTTAAGCAGGTTTACCTTGGTGAAAAAGAACTAAAAAGCTTTTTTAAATTTATGTGTTTAAACACCAGTAACGACCCTAATACAGTAATGACTAAATTGCTTAAACTCGACTTAGCCTACTTTTGGCCTGACGACATCAAGCAATATTTATGGTTGCAAAAGCAGCAAGTCATTATGCAAATAAATGCTAAAAAAGAGCAACAAGCTCTCAATAATAAAATGCAAGAAACCCTCTCGTCATTAGCGACTATAGAGCAACAGCTTTTATTGCGCGAAGAAACCAAGGAGTAGTAATAATGGCAGCAGCAAAACCACAAGGTGCAAAAGTATTATTAGTCGATGACGATGCCAGCTTATTAAAACTGCTCGCTATTCGTATTGAATCAAAAGGCTACGAAGTAACAACCTGTGAAAGTGGCTTAATTGCATTACAAACATTAAAAAGTCATGTTTTTGATGCTGTAATAACTGATCTACGAATGGACGAAATGGATGGTATGGCATTGCATCGTCAATTACAAAGTCGCTATCCTGCATTGCCCGTTATTATGATGACAGCACATGGTTCAATCCCTGATGCGGTGGAGGCAACCAAGCAAGGTATTTTTGCATTTATAACTAAACCAATAGATAAAGATGAGCTATTTGACAGCCTCGCTAAAGCGATAGAAATACATGGTGTTAATGCAGATGAAGTTGTGCCAAAAAGTAATATAGTAACGCGCAGCGGTGCTATGTTGCATTTGCTAGAGCAAGTAAAACTGCTTGGACCGACTCATGTTAATGTATTAATTTCGGGTGCAAGTGGTACTGGTAAAGAATTACTCGCACAAGCTATTCATCAGCATAGTCATGTAAAAGAGGGTCCGTTTGTCGCTATAAACTGCGGCGCTGTACCGGGTGAGCTTTTAGAGTCAGAATTATTTGGTCATAAAAAAGGCTCGTTTACTGGCGCAATTAAAGATCATCAAGGTTTGTTTCAGCAAGCTGAGGGCGGCACGTTATTTTTAGATGAAATAGGCGATATGCCACTTAATTTACAAGTTAAGTTATTAAGGGTGCTACAAGAAAAAACTATTCGCCCAGTAGGCTTTCAAGAAGAAATTGCGATTGATGTACGTATAGTTTCAGCAACACATAAAAATCTACCCGATGCTATTTTAAACCAGCAGTTTAGGGAAGATTTATATTATCGCTTAAACGTTGTTAACTTAAAACTACCGCCGCTTTGTGAGCGCCGCGAAGATATAAGTTTATTAGCACAGCATTTTAGTGCCAGCATTGCTAAACGCATGAACCAAAATGAAAAACGTTTTGCCAATGAAGCCATGCATGCATTAGTACGCTACGATTGGCCAGGTAATATTCGCCAATTACAAAATGTAATTGAACAAGTAGTGGCACTTACACCAAGCGAAGTTATTTCAGAACATTTAGTATTAACAGCGCTGAATAGTAACGAAACAAACGTAGAGCCATTGTCGCTAAACGACGCAAAAAAAGAGTTTGAGCGCGACTACGTTATCAACACCCTAAAAATGGCAGGTGGTAATGTAGCTGAAGGCGCAAAGTTTGCTAAACGTAACCGCTCTGATTTTTATAAGCTGATTAAAAAACATAATATTGATGTTGATAATTTAGGTTAAGGAAAAGCATGCAATTATTTATGGTGTATTTAGGTGGCCGAATTCAAGGCTGCCACATAGAAATGCATGACATTCGCTTTGTGGTAGGGCAAAACATAGAGCAAACGTATACTAAATTAAAGAGCCAATGGGTAGGCGACAGAAGCAGTGTTCACATGGATAGTTACATGGCAATTAGTCATATTGACGGTTTTAAAGTAGAAGTAGTTGATACTTATGTTGAGCAAAATAAACAACTCTATTTTGTAAACCTAGGCGCTTACAGAAGCGATTCTATGGCTGAGCAACACGACTTTGCATTGTATGTTGCAAGTAGCAGTAATGAGGCTAAGCAACGCGCTAAAAATGATTTACTCGCAGGGCTTAGTCATATTCATAAAGATGACTTACACGACGTAGATGACTGCTTTGCCATTGATTTACTCGACAGCCAGTTAAACATTAAACTCACGCCTAGTGGGCAAGCTCAAGCAATTAAACCAGATTGGTTTGGGTACCACGTACTTTAAATAAATAGATCGCTCTAAAAAGATAAAGCAGGATTAAGAGTCCTGCTCATTTTGCTCATCCTTTTCGCTTTTAGCCGCCATTTTAAACGCCACAATAACTAATCCAAACATAGCAAACGGCAAGGCGGCAAGCATGTATTCAACCATATTGCTGTCTTGAAAATTAGCTTGTAGTAAAAAGTGACCTGCCACACACATTAAAATAACCACCAATAAAATAGGTAGTAACATGAGTTCTTTTTTTGATGAATGATTTTTCATTGAATATAAGGCTATGGCATTAAAATAATGCGCCATTGTAATGAGCTTACTTAAGCTTGGCAAACATCACAGAACTTATTAATTAATGATATGATTAGCGTCAAACAATTGGGCAAGTGTTATTGGGAATAAAGTGAAAAGTAACTTAAAACAGGTTTACCTAGTTGGTGGTGCTGTGCGCGACAAACTACTAAATATAAAATCAAAAGATAACGATTATGTCGTGATTGGTGAAACGCCAGACACAATGCAATCGCTCGGTTTTGTACCAATAGGTAGCGACTTTCCTGTTTACCTACACCCAAAAACAAAAGAAGAATACGCACTAGGACGTACAGAGCGAAAAAGTGGCAAAGGTTATACCGGCTTTGTGGTTGATGCCAGCTCAACGGTAACGCTAGAAGAGGACTTAGCTAGGCGTGATTTAACCATAAACTCAATGGCGCTTGACGAAAATAATAATATTATTGACCCCTTTAATGGCCAAGCAGATTTACAAAGCAAAACACTGCGCCATACCACAGAAGCATTTGTAGAAGACCCTGTTCGGGTACTGCGTATTGCCCGTTTTTTAGCGCGCTATGGCCGTGATTGGAGTATTCACCCGAGTACATACGCATTAATGCGTGAGCTTAAAAATAAAGGTGAGCTAAATCATTTAGTACCTGAGCGTGTGTGGCTTGAAACCGAAAAAGCACTTAGCGAAAAACACCCTGAGCTTTATTTTGAAGCACTACAAGGCTTAGGTATTTTTCCAGAACTTGAGCGTATGGTTGATGTACCACAACCAGCAGCGCATCATCCCGAGGGTGACGTGTTTGTACATACCATGCTAGTACTTAGACGAGCCGCAGATTTAAGTTTTAATTTAGAAACGCGCTTTGCTGCGCTTACCCATGACTTTGGTAAAGCACTTAGTTATAAAATACGCGGAAATTTACGTGGGCATGAACGCGAAGGCGTTGCAGTAGTTGAGGCGTTTTGTGAGCGCTTAAAAGTGCCTAACCGTTTTCGTGATATTGGTGTGCTCACCAGTGATAACCATACGCTTTGCCATACGGTCGATCAGTTAAGAGCGCAAACAATTCATAAGTTAATTATCACTAATCTAAATGCTTTGGTGCACCCAGAGCGTTTTATAGCGTTTACTCAAGCTTGCCAGTGTGATGCGCAAGGGCGAGGTGAAACACTTGTTGATAAGCCATACCCGCAAGCAGCTAAACTGCGAGAAATTCATATTGAACTACAAAAAATGGACAAAAAGCAGATAGTACAAAATGCACTTAAAAGCGGTAAAAAAGGTCCAGAAATAGGCGAAGAAGTAAGGCTTGCAGAAATTAACTGCATTAAAGCATTTTTAGAACGAGAGAAGTCTCAATCGTAATAAAGTTAAACTAAGTAGTGCGATATGCCTTGGTTTTTGCTCGCGTCGTGCTTTCTTAGTTCTTTGTAGTTAATACTTTTTGGTTTTATGTTCTCAGACACAGGCTTTTTAGAGGGCCTATATAAATCAAAAATAAAATCTAATTCTTCACGCTCGAGTGGTGACTTCATGGTTATTCCTCAAATGTAATACTTTAATATGATTAGGGTATGGTCATTTGACTGAATAAAAAGTGAATAGTTACATTTGAACTTGCACTAAATTGTAATCGGCAGGTTTTACGGGGTGAGTAGAATTTAAGTGTTAATACGTATGTAGTTAAAGTTAATTTTAATGGCTGAATTTAACAAAGAAGATACAGCTTTATTTGGTTTATTATGTAAAACACTATTTCACTACAGCGTTGTCGTTATAAATAGCATGGTTGTAGATACGACCTTAGCTTAACTATTAACTAACGGCAGCGTTACTGTAAACACTACACCATCGCCTTGTTCGTTATTTTGCGCTGTTACGCTCCCTTTATGGTAATCGCACACCAACCTTACAATATAAAGCCCTAACCCTAAATGTGGCTGCTGCTGCATTTGCTGACTACGTACCGACACCATAGAATCAAAAATATGTTCAGTTAATCCTTCAGGTAAAGCGGGACCAGTATTACTCACTGTTAATATTGCCTTATTTTCAATATGTTTAAGGCTCGCATTAATAGCAATATTGGTTTCACTAAACTCCAGCGCGTTGTTAATCAGTTTATCAAGTAGCTGGGCTATAAATTCTGGTGCGCCTTGCATAGGCAATTTTTCTTGGTATAAATCAAGCGTAAATAACTGGTTTGGATAAGTAAGTTGGTAGCCCTGCATACAGCCATTTATTACTTTTTGTAAATCAAATGGCTCGGGTTCATTGCTTTGAATACTTTGCTCAAGGCGGGTTGCTTCGCTCATGGTGGTTATAATTTTACCTAAGCGTTCTACGCCTTCACTGGCGCGATCGAGGTATTTTTGACTTAGCTCATTTTGTGGCAAACTTTGTAAGTTTTCAAGTGATGAGCGTACTACCGCAACAGGCGTGCGCAGTTCATGCGATAAGCGCGACGACATATTTTCTAAGTAATCGGTATAGCCACCAAGTCGGCTCACAATGTTTGAAAAACTACGCGATAGGTCGCCAATTTCATCGTTTGCGTCACTGTAATTAATACTGCCGGTAACACGCCCTTGTGCATCAATTGCTTGCTCAGCTGTATCGCGTAGTCGTCTAATACGGCTCGATATACGCGAGGCAAAAAAGAACAAGGTAACAGTGCCAATTAGCATAACGGCTAAAATAACGTTAAAGAGTTTTTCGAGCGATTTGTTACGCAGTGTTCGTACGCCGTTTGTGGTTTCCTCTGCTATTACCGCGCCAATTACTTGGTCTTGAATCCAAATAGGGTAAGCTGCCGATAAAATAACGGCTTTGCTGTCGGGGGTTAAGCGCCAAGACGATGCAGGTTGACCTTTTAATGCTTTAGCTAAGTGCGTGCCCTGCATAGAAGCTACATCGTGCAGGGTGTCTAAAAATTCATTTTCGGGACGCGTTAAAATTTTATAATACAATGGGTGCAAATAAGTTTGTTCAAAGCGTTGCCATGTGGTTTCTGGTGGCTGATTTTTGAGACCGTCAGCCCATACGCCATCTGCATTTTGAATAGTACCCGACTGCGCAAGTACACGATGATGGTTATCGACTACCCAAATACGGCTACCACTGTGCCCCATACCTTTTAAAATACGACTAATCTCTGGAGAGGGAACTAATACAGAGCCTAAATCGTTTGGGTTATTTAAGTTTGAGGTCGACATTATTTTTGGTTCTAACAAGGCATCTTTATTATCTACATCAACAATAGCAAAGCCAAGTTTGTTGCCCAACATGCTAATGGGAAAACGCAGCTCTACGTTATAACCTGTATTGGTACTTTCAAAATAGCCCTGAATTTTTGTAAAAGGTGCTTTGGTATTTGCATTAAACGCATTGACCCAGCCATCTTGGCGCGGTGCAATTATGTAGGTGTTAAATTGACCGTCTGGATTTTTTAAACCAATTTGTAAATAATCGTTATTGGTAATACTTAAGCTGTTTTTAGCGCGATAAATAAGTGTGTTATCAGTTACTTTAAATACGGCGTATAAATAATTATCAAACTTGCCAACCATATGATCAAACGATAAATCACTGGCTTGATGTTTACTGTCTGTTTTTTGCAAGTAGCGCTTATCGTAATGCCAAAACAGCGGTTGGTAGCTTTCCCAATCGGTGAGTTTACCATCTAGCTGAATAGGGTTTTTAAGGTTATAAGCGTATAAATCACGGCCTTTTACTACTTGATCTAAAAAATTAGTTTGTTCGTCAAATAACGCAGGGCGTTCGTGCAATGCGGTCGCAAGTGCGCGAGTAGTACCTACGAGGGTTTTTTCTTGGCCTTGGCGTAAAAACTTTTCCATTTCCCATACGTACTCGTAGCCAAGCCACGGCAGCAAAAACAAAAAACATGAAAGTAATATAAATTTACTGCGTAGACCAAATCGTAGCATTAGTGTTGTTCCCACCGGTAGCCCATACCATACACAGTATCTATGCAATCAAAGGTGCTATCGAGTGCTATAAACTTTTTGCGGATACGTTTTACGTGTGAAGTAATGGTGCTGTCGTCTACATAAATTTTTGCATCGCTCATTAACTCATTACGGCTTTTAACATGCCCAGGACGTTGCGCGAGTGAATGCAGCATCCAAAATTCGGTTACGGTTAAATCAACTAATTGTTGTTGCCAAAATACCTGCATACGTTGTGTGTCGAGCGTTAATTGCCCGCGTGTTATGAGTGCGTTTGCATCAGCAGGTTGCTCAAGTGCTTCCATCCGGCGAAATAGTGCACCAATACGCGCAGCTAAATGAGCCAAGCTTATGTCTTTTGTTAGGTAGTCGTCGGCGCCCATGCGCAGGCCGCATACGGTATCTATTTCACTATCGCGTGCGGTTAAAAAAATAATAGGCAGTGTTTTAGAAAGTGAACGCAGTGTTTGGCACAGTAAAAAGCCGCCATCTATTTCATGACCCAAGCCAATATCAACAATGGCTAAATCGGGCAGGGCATTTTTAAATTCAGCTTCTGCGCTGGCGCGATTTTCAAAGCCACTAACTTGGTAGCCTTGTGCGCTAAGCATTTCTATGTAGTTTTCGCGAATTGCAGGTTCATCTTCAATGATGGCTATTTTTTTCATTTTAATCATTAGCTACTCTACTGTGCTGTGCACTATAACGAAGTTTTTAAGCTAAGTAAGGTTAAAAAGGCAATTGCCTTTTTTTTGCCACAATTGCTCAGCAGTTTGCCATTTTTTCTCCCCTTTGTTGCCACTTGAGATTGTTTTAATGCAAGCATCAAAACAAAACATCATAAAAGTAAAAAACAATTTTAAGGATCAAACTATGAAAAAAACATTAATAGCACTCACTCTTATTGCTAGTTTTTGTACTGAAGCATTTGCCTCAGCAGCTACCCATACGCCACCAAAAGAAGGACACAAAGAAACAGCTATAGGCTTAGGTACTGGCGCTATTATTGGCGGTGTAGTAGGTGGACCTATTGGTGCTTTTGTTGGTGCATTTGCGGGTGGTTTAATAGGGGAGTCTAAAGTAGCCGACGATAAAATTGCAGAGCAAGAACGCGCAATTACGGTCATGAAAGAAAAAACCAATGATTACCAACACGTACTTAATCATAACAACATGCTAGAGCAACAGGTAGAAGTACTTGCCAATCAAAATGAGCAATTAACTCAAGCTCAAATTAATAACTTATTAGCAATGACAGTGCAGTTCAAAACAGGCTCAAGTGTTATTGCTTCGCATTTTGCGCTTCAGCTAGATCAACTTGTCGCCCTTTTGAATAACCAACCACAGCTTGCGCTTGATTTAAGTGGCTTTGCCGATCAACGCGGCGACGAGCAAGCTAATCTTTTACTTTCTAAAGCGCGTGTAGATGCCGTGCAAAGCTACTTAATAAAACATGGTGTAAGCCATAAACGATTAAGCACGCAAGCATTTGGCGAGCAACAAACATTGGCAAGTAGCAACACAGTAGAAGATAACTTTTTTGATAGACGTGTGACCCTTACCACTCGCTCAATAAATTCTGTAAATGGGCAAACTGCAAGTAACTAATTTAAGCGTTCGATGGAGTGATTTTATGTTGATATTGAGTAGACCAACCAAAGTGCTTACCCTTAAATGGGTAAGCCTTTTTATACTAAGTATATCTGTGATGTTAGTGAGCTTTAAAAGCCATGCACAATCGCCTAAATTAGAACTTTTTGATAGTCAGGGCTTGCAAGTAAGCTCTGCAATAATTTTAAAAAGCGACGCTAATATGACCTTAACAGGTCTCATTAACCATGTTGTAGTAACGCAGACCTATCAAAACGAAAATCCGTTTGCAGTAAATGCTCGCTATGTATTTCCATTGCCCGATGAAAGCGCAGTACATGCGATGACGATGCGCATAGGGGATCGAGTAATTAAAGGCGAAATTGATAAAAAAGATGAGGCAGAAAAAAAATACACTGAGGCTAAAAAAGCAGGTAAGCAAGCGGCTTTAGTTCGCCAACAACGTGCGAATATGTTTATTACTAACGTGGCTAATATTGGCCCCGGTGAGCAAGTAATTATTGAACTTGAGTACCAAGAAATAATTGATTACAGCAGCGGTACATTTGCTATTCGGTTCCCAACTACAATTACTCCTCGTTACCATGTAATAAATGGTGAAGTTGAGCAAAATAACACAAATAAAACATCGAATAATCCTGTGCCAAATGGCTGGTTAAGCCCTGTATATAGCACCCAAGAAAGTAATAAAAATGATGATAATGTACCAAGCAGCCAATTTAGTTTAAGCATTGATATAGATGTAGGCTTGGAGTTGGTAGATATAAACTCTAAGTTTCATAATGTTGATGTGCAAAATCCCGCATTTGGGCAATATAAAATAGCCTTAAATGAAGCAAATGCAGTTAACCGAGATTTTTTACTTGAGTTTAAACCACTGCAAAAAGATCAAGCTCAGGCCGCTTTTTTTACTGAGCAGTTTGAGAACGGGGATCGTTACGGGCTTGCTATGTTAATGCCACCAGGGGATCAATTTGTACAAACGCAGCGCTTACCTCGCGAAATGGTTTTTGTAGTTGATACATCAGGCTCAATGCATGGGCAATCTATAGAGCAAGCTAAAAAAGCATTATTTTATGCGCTGTCACTACTTGATAGCGACGACAGCTTTAACATTATTGGTTTTGATAGTGTAGTTAACCCAATGAGTGATAAGCCGCTTATTGCTAGCGACTTTAATTTACGCCGAGCAGAGCGATTTATTTATAGCTTAAGGGCTGATGGTGGCACCGAAATACAAAGCGCATTAGATACCGTACTTGATGCAAGCCAGTTTGATGGTTTTGTGCGCCAAGTTGTATTTTTAACCGACGGTAGTGTCAGTAACGAAGATACACTGTTTAAAAATATACAAAATAAGCTAGGTGATAGCCGCCTATTTACGGTGGGTATTGGCAGTGCACCTAATAGCTTTTTTATGCGACGAGCCGCCGATGTTGGCAAGGGCACGTTCACATTTATAGGCAGCATAAGCGAAGTGCAGCCTAAAATGCAGCAGTTGTTTGATAAGCTCGCTCATCCGGCAGTGACTAACTTAGCCTTAAACGATGAAAATGGTAATGCATTAGATTTTTGGCCATCACCATTACCCGATTTATATTTTGGAGAACCCATTATGGCGGCGATAAAGCTCAATAACGTAAAAAATGTGGTACTTACTGGGCAAACTTCACAAGGTCCTTTCAGTATTAAAATTCGTACACAAAATAGCTCTGATGCAAAAGGAATAGCCAAGCTGTGGGCTCGTGAAAAAATAAAGTCGCTGCTTTTATATAACGAGCAAAATACAGTTAAAGATGAAGTACAAAAACTTGCGCTAGCTCATCAATTACTCAGTCCGTTTACTGCTTTTATAGCAATTGAGAAAACACAAACAAAAGAAGTGGCAAAGCAAAGCGTACAAGCAACTAACGCATTACCACAAGGTATGGCAATGCGTTTACCACAAACCGATGGGCAAAGTAGACTACATATTTTACTAGGCTGTATTTTATTATTAGGGTTTGGCGCTCTTAAATTTAAGCAAAGAGCTAAATAAAAAGAGGCTTAAAATGAAAAAGTGGCTAAGTGCAGGTTTACTAATATTAGGGTTAGGATTATTTGGACACGGCGCTTATATGCAAGCTAAAGCGTGGCTTGCTCAAGTATTAATTGAGCAAGCGTGGCAAGAGGCACTTAATGACCCTAATGCACAAGTAAAACCATGGTTTTATGCCGATACCTACGTTACAGCGCAGCTTAATTGGCCAAGCCATAATAAAACATTGAGTGTGCTTGCTGGAGCGAGTGGTCGTAACTTAGCGTTTGCACCTAGCCAGTTTTTACCCGCAGGAGCGTTGGGTGGCAAAGAGTTTGGTAATAAAAAAGGCGCGCTAATAGCAGGGCATAACGACACCCACTTTGCATTTTTACAAAACGCTAAAGTGGGTGAGCAGTTTACTTTACAATTGCAAAGTGGCGTGGTGCAAAATTATAAAGTAACGGGGGTTGAGGTTATCCATCAATCTCAACACGACTTTTTACAAACACCAGGGCTTTATTTGCTTACCTGTTACCCTTTTGATTCGCTTGCCTCTGGTACTGACTTGAGGTTACTTGTATCTGCGCAATTATCTTCGCCAGATTCATTAAGTGGGATATCGATTACGAGCTCTTGATGACGCTGACTTACCATTACACCAATAAACACCACAAATATGCTCAACCATTGCCAAACGTTGAGCACTTCGCCCAAAATAATAGCGGACAAAATAAGCGTAAAAATAGGAATTAAATTAGAATATGCAGCTGCGGTTAATACCGACACCTTACTAATGGCGTAGTTATACATGCCATAACCACCTAGAGTTACACACGATCCTAAGTACAAAATGCTCATAAGTGCGGTTAAGTCGTGTTGATTTTCGCTTGGTAGTTCGATAAAAAATAAAAATGGCGCAAAAAACAAACTACCGCTAATACCTTGCAAAGCAATTAAAGTAAGAGGCGAGTAGCGATTAGCCAAATGCTTAATACTTACGGTATAAAATGCAGCGCACACCATAGCCATAAGCTCCAAAAAGTTACCCAGTAACGGATTAGGTGCTTGGTCAGAACTTGGTGAAAGAAGAGTTAGTAAAATACTGCCGCCAATACACAACGTAAAACCGACCACAATGGATTTACTTATGTATTCTTTAAGTAATAAAAAGGCAAGTAGCGCAATAATAATAGGTAAGCACGACACAATAACCCCAGCCTGCGAGGCCGATGTGTATTCCATTGCATGTCCTTCAAATAAAAAGTACAAGCAAGGTTCAGCAAGCGACATACCCACTAAATACTTCCAGTCACCTTTTAGATACTCAAACCGAATAACGTAACGCCACAAACAAAGCGACAAAAATAACGTGGTGAGCATGCGTAAAAATATCACCAATGCAGGGTCGTAAATGGCAATGGCATATTTGAGCGCAATAAAAGAGCTGCCCCATAAAAAAGTGGCAATAATTAAACATAAACTGGCAGGCATAGAGAGTAATTTACATAATTTAATAAAATCAGATCCTAGCATGAATATTTTTAACTTGTTCAAAAATACCGAGCTGGTATAAATTAATTTATCTTTAATTAATCATTAGTAAAAGCACATGCAAAGTGAACAGGTAATAGTTGTAAAGCTTGGTACAAGCGTACTCACTGGCGGCACTGATAAGCTAGATAAAGCACATATGGTTGAACTAGTACGCCAATGTTGCGAGCTTAAAAAACAAGGTCATCACGTTATTTTAGTCTCGAGCGGTGCAGTTGCCGCTGGGCGCGAACAACTATTAAAACCCTGTGGCAGAAGCTTGATTGATAAACAAATGCTTGCTGCAATTGGACAAGGTCAACTTATTCATATTTGGCAGAGCCTATTTGCTTTATACGGTGTAAACGTAGGGCAAATGCTACTTACTCGCGCCGATGTAGACGACAGAGAGCGCTACTTAAATGCCCGCGATACACTCACTGCATTATTAAACTACGACGTTGTGCCAATCATAAATGAAAATGATGCAGTAGCCACGAGTGAAATAAAAGTGGGCGATAACGATAATTTATCGGCGCTTGTTGCTATTTTGGCTAATGCAAACAAATTACTATTACTTACCGATCAAGAAGGGTTATTTACCAGCGATCCGCGCACAAACGCCGATGCTACTCTCATTGGTGAAGTAACACATATAAACGATGAGTTACGCCAACTTGCTGGTGGCAGTGGCACAAATTTAGGCACCGGCGGTATGGCAACAAAACTGCAAGCAGCCGACATTGCAAGGCGTGCAGGCGTTGAAGTTATTATTGCTAAAGGCGCAGGCAAAAACGTTATTTTAAAATGCATGAGTGACGAGTTACCTGGCACTCGTTTTTTAAAACTCACCGCTCCAAAAGATGGTCGAAAAAAATGGTTACTAGCAGGACCTAAAAGCACAGGGCAGATCACTATAGATGCTGGCGCTATTACAGCGCTGCAAAATAAAGGCGCAAGCTTACTCGCTAAAGGCGTTACTAATGCATTTGGAAGTTTTGAACGAGGCGATTTAATTGATTTAATAGACACTAAAAATCAAATAATTGCACGAGGCTTAACGCGTTTTAGCAGTGTTGAAGTAAATAAAATAAAAGGGGCGCATTCAAATCAAATTGGTGAGTTACTTGATTACGATAGCGGTGCAGAAGTGTTGCATCGAGATGACCTAGTACTGCTTTAAAACCTTATTCAAAAGGATTAGCTAATAAGTATTGCCTCATTATTTAGTAAAATCATGGATATTGTCTAAACTGATTGCAGTTAAATCAGTTTAGGCAATGTAATGGAAGCAAATAAATGTGGTCACGAATGGATTATTTCGCTTACACAGCAAGAGGAAGAAAGTGATTTAGATAGTGCGTTAGTTCAGGTGAGTAGTGATTTACTCAAAGTAGATAATTTTTCTATTTATATTAACAAACATTTTTCTGCATTGGTGCCACCTACATTAATTAACCCTAAGAATGATTTAGATAATATTAGCTCAACTCAAGCTCAACATTTATTAAGTAAAGCGACCCCAAATAAAGTAAGAGTTACCCATGCATATGGACGTACAACTAGCCATGTACCTGTTTATCATTTAGATGATGTTATTGGTGTTTTAATTATAGAAACCGAGCAAGCGTTAAAAGAGCAAACTTGCATGATGGCTTTACATATTTTAAATATTTATGCTAATCAATTGTGGTTATTACATAAATCGCGCTTAGACCCTCTAACGGAGCTATTAAACCGCCAAACATTTGATAAAAAAGTAATGGAGATAGTATCGGGTAATGGCTTTTTACTTCCCAGAGAAGATGCTAGTAAAAAGCGAGGTTGGTATTTAGCTATTGTAGATATAGATTTATTTAAAAATGTAAACGATAATTTTGGTCATGTAGTGGGTGACAAAGTGATTTCTCAAGTTGCTAAATTATTAAGAAAGAGTTTTAGAGTTGAAGATTATGTATTTAGATATGGCGGTGAGGAATTTGCCATATTGTTTCAAGCTAAAACCCATGTTGATGCTTACAACGCATTAAATAGACTTAGAACTAATATTGCTAAGTATTCCTTTGTACATATTGAAAGGTTAACAATAAGTATTGGTTTTTTAGAGTTACAACGTTTTGATACGGTATCGCGTATTGTTAATCAGGCCGATTTAGCGCTTTATCACTCTAAAAAAACAGGTCGAAATAAGGTAACCGCATGCAGTGAGCTAGAACTTTATGAAGAAGAGCTAGTAACTCAATCGTATTGAGCTTTTTTGATTGTAAATTTGTGCTAAAATCTGGCTCCTTAAATTGTTGTAAGCAGAGCACAAAACATGAAATTAGTTCGTTGGTTTTTAGGTTGTATAATCCTGTTTTTTAATTTTGTATTTACTCCTCGCAGTAAAAAGCGTGCAAGCGACGTGCAAGCGCAGCTTGATCAGCAAACCTCACAATTTAAACTATACCAATTCAAAGCATGCCCGTTTTGTGTAAAAGTACGCCGCGCCATTAAGCGCGAAGGCTTAAACATAGAAACACGCGATGCAAAAGACAATGAGCAATATCGTCAAGAGCTACTAGAGCAAGGCGGCAAAGTTAAAGTACCTTGCTTACGCATAGAGCAAAATGGCCAAGTAGAATGGCTGTACGAATCAAACGATATTATTGCTTACTTAAACAAAGTAGCTGCATAAACCACTTTTACTATCTCACTTATTTAAAGAGAACATACCATGACAATTCGCACCCGTGTTGCCCCGTCGCCAACTGGTGACCCGCATCTTGGCACCGCTTATATCGCCTTATTTAATTACTGTTTTGCTAAACAACAAGGCGGTGAATTTGTACTTCGTATTGAAGATACTGACCAAGTGCGCAGCACGTCAGAATCAGAACAAGCTATTATGGATAGCTTACGCTGGTTAGGGCTTGAGTGGGATCATGGTCCTGATATTGGTGGCGAGTTTGGTCCATACCGCCAATCTGAGCGTAGCGATTTATACAAAAAATACGCGCATCAGTTAGTTGACGACGGCAAAGCGTTTTACTGCTTTGCAACAAGCGAAGAGCTTGACCAAATGCGTGAAGAGCAAATGGCAGAAGGCTTGCGCCCTAAATACGACGGTCGTGGTTTAAACCATACAGATGAAGAAATTAAAGCAAACTTAGCTGAAGGCAAACCTTACGTTATACGTATGAAAATCCCAAGCGAAGGCACATTTAAGTTTAACGACTACCTGCGCGACGAAATTGTAATCCCGTGGGAAAACGTAGACATGCAAGTGTTATTAAAAGCTGATGGTTTTCCAACGTACTTTTTAGCAAATGTAGTTGATGACCATCACATGGAAATCAGCCATATTTTCCGTGGTGAAGAGTGGATTAACTCAGCACCTAAGTTATTAAAACTGTATGAAGATTTTGGTTGGGAAGCACCGGTACTAGGTCACTTACCATTACTACGTAACCCAGATAAATCAAAGCTGTCTAAGCGTAAAAACCCAACGTCTATTAACTATTATAAAGAAATGGGTTACCTGCCAGAAGCCGTACTTAACTACTTAGGTCGCATGGGTTGGTCAATGCCAGATGAGCGTGAAAAATTCACACTGAATGAAATGATTGAAAACTTCGACATGAAGCGTGTATCGCTTGGTGGACCCGTGTTCGACGTAGATAAGCTAAGCTGGTTAAACGGTACATGGATCCGCGAAAACCTAACTGACGAGCAGCTAATACAGCGCTTTGTTGATTGGAAATTTAACGGCGAAATGCTCGCTAAAATATTACCAGAAGCTAAAACACGTATTAATACGTTATCAGACATGGTTGAGTTAGCAGGGCATTTTGTTGGTGGTATTCCAACTTACGACCCAGCGCTTTTAACTGCGGGCAAAGCAGACGAAAACGTGATTCGCCAAGCACTACAATTTTTTGTATGGCAGCTTGAAGGCTTACGTAGCTTTGAAAAACCAGCTATTTTTGCAATAGCAAAAGAAGTAGCAACATTCCACGAGCTTAAAATTAAAGACTTTTTAGAGCCGATATTTGTCGCAATTACAGGCAAAACATCAAGTACCTCAGTGCTTGATGCAATGGAGATTTTAGGCTCTGACCTATCACGTGCTCGTTTACGTGTTGCACTTGCTCATTTAGGTATTTCTAAAAAGCAGGCTAAAAATATAGAACGCGCGTACCGCGAATACCCAAGTGCATAATTACTAAAATGCGCTAAAAAAAGCCGAGCTTACTAAGCTCGGCTTTTTTGTATCTGATTGCTTATAAGAGCTAGTCTGATTGGCTATATGTCATGGTGTTTTAGTCTCGCTTAAAAACGAAGTAAGACCCAGCCCAATGATACAATAAGGCATATAAACAGTTGGAGGCAGTATGATTGCAACCGTTAAAAACAAAGCCATTTTTAGTAGTAATACATTTTCGATAAACCTTGTTACTTACCCAACAAATCACAGTGTAATGAACCATATTGATCCCGTGCAGCAAGGGCGTTATTACAAACTTAATTTTGTAGTAGAAAAACCTAAGGCGGGTGGAGTATTTAAATGCTCAAAATGCATTATTAACTTATTTAATCGCGTGTATTTATTCAGACCCGATAAGTACGAACACAGCGTATCTAAAATTGAGTCTGGAAAGCGCGTATTACTTAGCTTTGCGCTTAATATATAATTTGCACTTTTACTTATTGATAGTCGTAAGCTTGTCCGGTGCATAAAACAGATAAGTCGCAATACGATACAGACGTTTCGCTACAAGAGTTAATAGTAAATGCATTGCCGCCTCTGCGCATGGCATCTGCTTTGAGTAAATCGATAGCATTTGATTTAGAGCGATTATAGCTTACATTATTGTTGCCTCTACCGTCGCCATCACAGCTTTCACCTTCTATTCGCCCCAAAAGTGTCGCACCACTTTCGTGCGCTTCTTGGTCACTATAAAACTGCTGCAAATCTCTTTTTTTAACGTAGGTGCCAATTTCTTGAGATAGCACATCGTTATCTATATCGGTATGAAAAGTAATGCCTGAACAACCCGTTATTGTGGCGAGCACTGTTATTGCCATTATAAAACGCAGCATATTTATTAGTCCTTTAATTTATTATTTAAAATATAAATTACTATATAAATCAAGTGAGAACAATATTTGCTACTGCGTAAATTGTTAGCATTTGTAAATGTATTTAGGGTTTACTTAACATAGGGTAAGTAAACAAAAAGAAGTGACAAACATTAACTAACCAATGGCATAAAATAGCCCACTCTAAACGCTGCGTTTTATAAAAAATATAGCTATAGCCAAAACCAGCAACAATTGAAACTAATACATAATTAACTCCTCCCGAAAAATGTGCCAAAGCAAAAATACCAGCCGTAATTAAAGGAGCAAGTAACGATAAGCGTGCAGGTGTGATTATTTGGCTGAGTTTAGTTTGTAATAAGCCTCTAAATAAAGCTTCCTCGGCAACGCAGGTAAATAAAAGGTTTATAGCAATAAATGCCAACCAAAAGTCAGGAACTTTAGGATCAAAGCTTACAAGTCCGAGTATTAAAGCCGCCATAAGCGTAGCTAAAACGGTGCTGATTACTATAAAAATAGGCTGTTTTACTTTAATTTCAGTTTTTATTGCCGTTTTAGAATCTGTTTTTACTGGCGCTTTACTTTTAGGGTTTAAGTTCGAAAAAAAGTAAGCACAAAGAAATAACCCAGCCATAGCTTTATCAAAATTAGCATAAAGGGTAAAAGCAATCGCATCGCTGGTAATACGCTCATTTATAACAATAGGGAGATTGTTAAAACCAGGCACCCAATGAAGTGCCAATGCCAATGAGGTAATAACAAAAACAGTGCTTAATATAGCGCGTATTATTGCCCGCTTTGTATTTATCGCACAGTGATATAAAGCAACATAAAGCCCACTACTCAGCAGTGCATATAAATTTATATAACCTTCAGCATAAGCGCTTATAACACTCAAAACCATCAAGCAGTGCCAAAGGGGCTGTTGCATTATAAAAATATTGCGGCGAGAAAAAACGCATAATATTGACAATGCCAGAATATAAAAAGCCATTTATTTATCATTTTTTAGTGTTAAGCACTAAACAATAACGTGCAATTTTGTATTAATAAACCATTATATTTTCACTAATCGGTACTGTCATCGTTGGTGTGTGTTTATAGATTTAATGAACAGGCTTATTGTATTAAACAGACAGTAATGAGCGATAAGTAGCTAGTCAGTACTTTAGTATATGAAATTAAAATTTGATCTTGGTGAGCCTAAAAAAAACAACTGCCAAAGCAGTGCTTGTTATTAGTAACACAGTCTTGTGTTATCAATTTAGTTGGTTGCCTAGGTTAATAAATGCTGTGAATACAGACAGTAATTGTTGTTTTGTCCAATATTACTGATCTCCACCATTTTGGTGTATTTCTACAATTATAAAAAACGGCTCGATATTAACCATTTGTTTACATGAATTTATTTCGTGGCTAAAATAGATGCAACGTAATATATGGACATTTGTCGGTTTATAAAACGACAAATGTCGTATACAAAATTGTTGAACAAAGCCGCTACGCGGAGCTAGCAACCTCTAGCATAATTGCCACACTTGTCATTGGGACTTCCCCCTATT